>CAXHYW010000605.1:0-3260 GCA_964021475.1 uncultured Desulfobacteraceae bacterium
GATGGACCAAAAGGCAAGCTATTTCGTTCATGTTATAAAATTTGCGGTCCTTAGGTAAAAAGAACTCATCAAGAGTATTCTAAGGGAGAACAAATGAATTGTGGATTAATACTCATTCGGGGTGGAGGAGATTTGGCTTCTGCCGTTGCCTGGAAACTTTACAGGTGCGGTTTCCGTGTGGTCATTTTAGAGATAAAACACCCTCTGGTGGTCAGAAGAACCGTTTCCTATGCCCAGGCGGTATTGGAAGGAGAAGCAAGTGTTGAAGGCGTAAAGGCGGTTCTTGTTAAAACTCCGGGTGAGATTATCCCAACCATATCCCGTGGTGATATTCCTGTTTTTATTGATCCTCAATCACGTGTCATTGAATACTTGAAACCCTATGCTGTTATTGATTCAACCATGGCAAAAAAAAACAGGGATATGTACATTCAAATGGCACCCCTTACCCTGGCCCTTGGCCCTGGATTTACTGCTAAAAAGGATGTCGATGCCGTCATCGAAACCAAACGGGGTCACTCCCTGGGCAGAATAATATACCAGGGCCAGGCCATACCCAACACAGGAATTCCAGACAGCGTTAATGGGTATGGTGAAGAGAGGGTTCTAAGGGCTCCCTGCCAAGGGCTGGTGGTACATAACCGGGAAATTGGAGAAATCGTAAAGAAAGGAACAACCATCTGTTCTGTGGACAAGGAACCTGTTAAAGCCCCTTTTGACGGAATGCTGCGGGGGTTGATCATGCAAGGTGCAATGGTTAAAAAAGGGTTGAAAATAGGGGATGTTGATCCAAGATGCCAGAAAAATTATTGTTACAGTTTCTCCGATAAGGCCAGAGCTGTTGCTGGTGGAGTTCTTGAAGCGGTTTTGCATAGTTTGAACTATAAAAATTAGTAAACTATAAAAGGAGAGAAGATGACAGATTCTCGTATTGAGTCACTCAAAGAGGCATTAAAAATGGAAGAGGACGGTAGTCTCTACTATAAGGAAGCGATGTCCAGAGTGGAAAGTAAATTGGCAAAAGATGTGTTTGAATTCCTTATGAAAGCAGAACTTGAACATATCAAAAAAATAAATCATCTGTACAAGTCTCTTTCGGAAACCGGGAAATGGCCGGACCTGGTTCTAACCCGCGAAAGCCTGGAAAGGCCTGATAATATTTTTGGGAAAGCAATGTCAGATATGGATGAAAAGATAAAAGGAAGCACAACAGATATTGAAGCACTTAGAACTTCTGCCAAGTTGGAAGATGGCGGGATTAAGTACTACCAGTCAAGAGCCGACACAACAGAGGAACCTTTTGAAAAAAAGTTTTACCTCTTGATGGCCCAGGAGGAGAGAGAGCATTTTCTAAGTATCCTGGACACAATTGAATATCTGGAAGATCCCCAGGGATATTTCAGCCAGCGTGAACGCGGAACAATGAGCTTTTAGCCGACGGTATCGGTATCTACAGCAATTTATTCAAATTTAGAAAAGGATGCTCCATGGTAATCAATGTTAACACCCCACCCACATATCGGAGACCTGACTTGCAAAACAAACCCATCGAAGTGGAAGATGGCAAGACGGTTCAGCAATTTATGAAAGATGTAAAACTTTCGGATTCTTCTGTTGCATATGTCCTTATTAATAAAAAGAAAGCAGATATGACCCAGACCTTGCAGCATGGAGATCAAATTTCATTTATTCCGATGATGGCGGGCGGCTGATTTATTGTTTTAAGAAAAATATTTTTTCATTTTTTTCAGAGAGACCAAAGGTTGTAATAGTGAATCCCTCCCTTAAACAAAGGGCGGGATTCCCTATTTTGAAAAATGTAATAATAGTCTGGTAAAATAGCATCAATATGATGATCTAAATGATGGGTAGTGGTCCTATATTTTGATTGGCCAAATACTAAAATAACCATAGTGGGTCACTATGGTTATTATATAATTCATCCATTTAGGCTGTAGGTCAATTCGAAAGCTTATGAGTCATTTATTTTTCTGGAATTACTGCGGTGGTTTCTATTTCAATAAGACTTTGCGGCGCCAGAAGATCGGCAACAAATATCATACTCATAGCAGGAAAATTTTTCCCAAGAAGTTGTTTCCATGCCTTACCGATCTCTCTTCGAGCCTCAATATATTTTTTTTTGTTGGTGCAATAACAGGTCATCCGGCAGATGTGTTTGGCTTCTCCACCGGCTTTTGCTAATATGGCAAGCGTATTTTTCAGGGCCTGTTCAAATTGAGGGCCAACTTCTGTGGATTGAAAAACTTCATTCTCATCCCATCCAACCTGCCCCGCGATAAATAAAATTTTTCCGGGACTAACGAGAATACCATTGGCATAACCTGTTGTGGGTGCCCAGCCATCCGGTTGGATGATTTTTTTTCAATACTCATTTTGTGATCCTTTTCGATAACTTTACTGGTTTGTGGTCAATGTTTTCCTATCACCAATATTAAAACACAAGTTTTTATAAAATCCTTATTCAGGTTTGTTTTTCTTTTTGCGATCCGTCGAAATCAGCTCATGTAAATCACCGAAGGTCTTCGCAGGAAGACCCTGTTGTTTATCCTCCCTGTATACCATGGTGATGGCATCTGTGGGACAGACCGTGGCACAGACACCGCACCCGATACACCAGTCAGTATCGGTTTCCGGCACATCATCGGCAGACATAACCACTGCATCCACCGGGCAGATATCTGCACAGGCTCCACACCCGATGCATTCATCAACGTCCATTGTTCTGATGAAATAGGTCGCCATGAGAACATCTCTTGGGATTGATCTTCGTCGAATTGCACCTACATTCCAGCAGGCGCACCCGCAGCAGTTGCAGTTATGTTGAATCTCTCCCTCGGCATTGTCCACAAAATGGACCAACCCTTTTTCCTCGGATAGTTTTATCACTTCAAGGGCTTGTGTTTTGGTGATTTCTCGTGCAAAGCCTTTATTAATGACAAAACGGGCCATGTCATTAAACTTCATGCAGACCTCTGTCGGGTGATCACATCCTCTTCCAGCAAGGGTAAAGCCCACCCGGCAGGGGCAGTGTCCCAGTGCTATGATCTGGGTATCTTCAATAACTTTTTCCATCATATTAAAGGGCAACACACCCTGGGGTGTATTCTGGACGGTTTTTCCCACGGGGATATAGCGATAGGCCTTGGGATCCGTGTCGTGGATCTCACGGCTCATTTTAGAATTAAAATGTTTTGCCACCATCTTCGCCATCTTCCGGGCATGGGGAGTATCCTCCCCTT
>CAXHYW010000606.1:0-3258 GCA_964021475.1 uncultured Desulfobacteraceae bacterium
TACACATAGAGGCACACTCTTTCCCTACACGACGCTCTTCCGATCTCATAATTGAGGCCCCATGGGCGGAGTGATTTCTCCAATTAAGGAGTTTGTTACGGCAAGAACACCATAAAATACAGGATCAATACCCAAGCTTGTAACACTTGGGAGAAAAAGTGGAAGCACAATTATGACCATGGGAAGACTGGAAAAGAAAAACCCCATAACAAGCAGAACAGCATTGACCATTAACAAAAATCCAAGGGGCCCTAATTCCATTGCAGAAACATATCCGGTTATCATCTGAGGAAGCTCAACATAGGCAAACATTCGCCCCATAAGATCAGATCCGATAATGAGAAAATAGATCATTGAACTTATTTTAGCAGTATCTATGGTTGCATCCATTATACCTTTAAAATTTAGTTCGCCATAGACAAACAAACCGATTAATAACGAATAGAGGGTTGCAACGGATGCGGCTTGTGTTGGGCTGAAAAAACCTCCGTAAATCCCGCCAAGCACGATGACCGGCATGATAATCAACGGAAGAACCTTTATAAATGTCCTTTTTTTGACGTTCCAGGAGACTTTTGGCATGGTGGCATATTTACGTTTTTTGCATATAATGACGGCTACAATGCACATAAAAAAAGCGGTGAGCAGACCCATGCCGACTCCCCCCATAAAAAGGTCAACAATGGAGATCCGGTTTAATGCACCAAAGATAATGAAAAAAAGACTTGGGGGGATAAGAAGCCCAAGTTCAGCAGAGGTTACGGCAAGACCGGCGGCAAAAGGTCTGTCATACCCGGCCTCCACAAAAATGGGAACCATAACAGTACCTATGATGGCCAGGCAGGCTGCAGCAGACCCTGATATGGACCCAAGGAATGCCGCAAAAATTATCCCGGCAACTGCAAGACCACCCGGCAGAGTGCCGAAAGTCGCTTTGACAAAATCACTTAAGGGAACCATACCGCCACTTCTGAGTATCAAGTTTCCTGCAAGTATGAAAAAGGGACAGGCTAAAAGGGGATATGAATTTATGGAGGAAAAAAATATCTGTGCGAGAGCTTCAAGGGACATTCCCATGGAAAAAAGAGCAATAATGCTGGAGCCAAATGCAAAGGCAATCGCAAGGGGAGCTCCGCTCAAAAACATCAAAACCATCAACGCCATTCCAATATAAATAAAATAATCCAATTCAGCCTCCAGGGGTAATCTGTTTTTTTAAGTGTTACCTATGTTTTTTTATTGTTTTAAAAAATTCAATGATGCTGATAATGGTAAAAATCCCCATACCAAGGGGAATACACAGTTCCACGATCCACTTGGGTATGGGAATAAATTTAGGGAAAACGGCTTCCCTTATATAAAGCATTCGGACTAATTGAAAACCGCCGATGGTAATGGCAAAACCGTAAATAGCTGTAACTGTGATGTTGAAAAGTTCCAGCAAGCGCCTTGCCCTGCCTTGAAGTTTGGTTACCATAAAATCAATGGAAACATGTCCGTTTTCGGCAATAAGGGGACCACCGATAAGAAGCATCGCCCATATAGTTATCCATACCGGCAGATCAATTATGAAATCATAGGTAGTATGAAAAACAACACGGCCTACAATTTCCCCAAGACTTATGCCCACTGCGATAAAAAGTAGTAATCCGCAAAATATCTCGATTATCCTGTAGAATTTTCCTTCATGGCCTTCCTTATTCATTGGGCACCATCCTTAACTTTTATGATCCGTATCGGGGGAATTATCTTGATGTTTCTATTGCCTGGATTAAATCAGGATCAATCTTTTCAAACATGCCTTCAAAGGAATCTCTCATGGTTTCCTGCCATAATACAACTTCAGCATTATCAAACTTTACAGCAGTAAGATTTGGATTATCATGCCATTCTTTCAGAGAAGTCTGCTCAAATTTTGTATAAAATCTTGATGCATCGATCTGGTCAAAGGAGATATTCAAAGCGCCACGAACTTTTTCAGGCAAAGAATTCCACCATTTTGTATTTGTAACCATGCATATAGGTTGATTACCAAAGGGAACCACGACTGCATATTTTGTATGTCTTGGCAGTTCAAAATATCCGACCCCACCTGTAAAGTCGGTTAATAGCCCCTCGATCATATTTGTCTGGAGGGCTGTCACAACTTCAGTATATGGAAGTGCAATGGGGGTTGTATTAAGGCTTTTTAACGCTTTGGCAAAGGCTTCCCCTCCTGCAAACCGAATTTTTTGTCCCTTAATATCTGCTAAAGAATTTATGGGTCCGGTCTTTGTAAACATATACCATGTGCCTGTATCAAAGAGCCATTTGATAATAGTCACCCCTTTTTTGTCCGCCATTTTCTGATGAAGAGCCTTCCAGGCAGGAGTATCCATCGTTCTCAGATAGTGATCCCAGTTTGCAAATACCCCTGGAGTTTCTCCAAGTTTCCAGGCAGGATCGAACGCCTCAAGAAAATGCGGGCCGGAATATGTCATCTGGAGTGCACCATTAGAGACAGCTTCTAGTGCTTCACTCTGGTTACCGTAAAGCATTCCCTTATCATAAATTTTAAATTCATATTTATCCTTTAACTCAGGATGGGTCTGGGTAAGGCCAATAATGGAATTTATATAAAGGTTAATTCCAATCTGCTCGGCAAATGCCGGATACATAGGCGTGGCTGTAGACATTACAATCGTTTCTGCTTTGCCCGCCATAACCGTCCCTGAAAGCAATAGGGTGAAACCTGAGACCAGAAAAAAGACCCACATCGTAATCATTGCCGTAAATTTTCTTTGCATTGTTTTTCTCCTTATTTTTTTTTATTAAAAGGTTAGAACATCACTGCTATGGGATAACAGATCCTTTCGAAGGGCTTGCTTCAGGATCTCAATAGCCTTATCTATCTGGGTTTCATTGATTATAAAAGGAGGGCCGAACATGATCATATCTCCGGATTGCCCTCTATTACATCCACTTGCGTATTCGATAAACATCCCCCTTTTTAAACATTCTGCTGCCAAACGGGCTGAAAATGCATGTTTGGGATCAAAGGGCTTCCTTGTTTCCTTATCTTCAACAAACTCAATCCCCCTCATCAATCCGATTCCCCTGATATCGCCAACCATTGGATGGGAAGACAATTCTTGTAGCTTGTGATCAAGGTAGTCACCCATTTTTTTGCAATTGGCTATAAGGTCATGCTCATATAGATAAGCAATGGTTTAGATCGGAAGAGCGTCGTGTAGGGAAAGAGTGTGCCCCTATGTGTAG
>CAXHYW010000607.1:0-3256 GCA_964021475.1 uncultured Desulfobacteraceae bacterium
GTTTGTTTATTGTCCGTCATTTATCCGAACCACTAATTTTCCAAAATTTTGCCCTTCCAACAGGCCGATAAAAACCTTGGGAGCACTTTCTAATCCATCCACCATTTGCTCACGATATTTTATCTGACCGTTGCTAAGCCATTGGGACATCTGTTTTGCAAATTCGTTGTAGCGATGGCCATAATCATCAAAGATGATGAATCCTTGAACCGTCAGCCGTTTAATCAAGATCTGGCTCATGAGAAGGGACATGCGATTGGGCCCGTCGGGAAGCTTTGTGGCATTGTATTGGGAAATAAGGCCACAGACAGGAATTCTCGCCTTTGTATTGAGCCGGGGCAAGACCGCATCAAACACCTTGCCCCCCACACTCTCAAAATAAATATCAATTCCCTTGGGACAGGCCCGGCCAAGTTGTTCGGCAAAATCTTCGGCCTTGTGATCCAGACATTCATCAAAGCCTAACACTTCTTTTGCGTATTGACATTTTTCAGCCCCCCCGGCAACACCGACCACATGGCACCCTTTTATTTTCCCGATTTGTCCCACCGTGGCGCCCACAGGCCCTGTGGCAGCAGCAACCACCAGGGTCTCACCCTTTTTGGGTTGTCCGATATCCAACAATCCCATGTAGGCGGTAAACCCCGGCATTCCCAATATCCCTAGGGCATGGGAAGGATTTTTAGGATCATTTCCCAGGGGGGTCAGGCCGGTGCCATCGGAAAGACAATAGTCCTGCCACCCGCTGTAAGCCAGCACAAAGTCACCCGCCTTATAGTCAGGATGTTTGGAAATTTCCACCCGGCAAACAGTTGCCCCTACCATGGCTTCGCCAATTTTAACCGGTTCTGCATAGGAAGGTGCATCGTTCATGCGCCCTCGCATATAGGGATCCAGGGAAAGGTAAACCGTGCGAAGCAATACCTGGCCATCTTTCGGGGTTGAAACCTTCGTGGTCTCCAGACGAAAGTTTTCCGAAACCGGGGCCCCGTGGGGGCGGGAAGCCAGCACAATACTGCGGTTGATTTCTTTATTCTGGGACATGATTACTCCTTTTTTTTGTTGTTCTTCTTTTCCTGGGAACAATGCAGGGCCTCTTCCAGCCCTAGGGTTAAAAAACACCGGTTACATGAAATACAGGCAGCCTTTTGAACCTCTCCCTGGGCCCATCTTTTAACAAGATTTGGTTCCCGAATAAGGGGTCTTGACAGGGCGATATAGTCGGCAACCCCTGAATCAATGGCCGCTTGGGCAAGGGGATAGGAAAGGAACCCACCCACCAGAATAAGGGGGATTTTTATCTGTTGTTTAAAAGCCAGGGCCGCCTCTTTATAGTAGACTTCCCTGTCTTCAGACTTTGATGTTCCCCCTCTGGAAGGAATGAGTTTCCCGGATTCAAAGGTGCCGCCGCTCATCTCAATGGCGTCCATTCCAAGGGTTTCAAGCATCAGGGACACCTGGAGCATCTCCTGGGTTGTAAACCCGTTCTCAAGAAAATCCTCGGAGTTGATCTTGACCAGAATGGGAAAAGATTCGCCAACTCGTTGCCGGATTTCCCCATAAACTTCCATAAGCAACCTTGCCCGGTTCTCAAGACTTCCCCCATAGGTGTCATCCCGCAGGTTATAATGGGGAGATAAAAACTGACTCAGCAGATAACCATGGGCGGCATGGATCTCAACGGCATCAAACCCTGCTTCAACCGCTCTTTGGGCCGCATCACCAAAGGCGTGTACCGTTCTTTTAATATCATCAATTGTCATTTGAGTGGCGACTTTAACGCCCTCTTCCACAACATCTGTTGGTCCCATTGGGGCATGGGCCCCTTTTCCGATTGCCCTTTGTCCGGCATGGGCCAACTGCACTGCCACGGCCCCGCCATTTTCCTGAACCGCCGAAACCACGCTTTTCAGAGAGTCCATCATAGCATCGGAATAGATGCCCATCTGCCGGGGCCCGGCCTGGCCTTCCAACAAAACATGGGCGTGCCCCGTAATAACAAGCCCGACCTCTCCTTTGGCAAGAACGGCCATGCAATCGAGCAACGGCTGTTTTGCCCTTCCGTCAAGATCTGCCATTGCTTCATAGGTGGCAGACCGGACAAACCGATTTTTCAATCTCATGCCGTTTATAATAGTGGATTCAAATAATCTGGACATATCTCTCCTTTTAAAATTTTATTGTTCCTTAAGCCGATGGATCAGCCTGGGGTTTTAAGAAAAAATCAAATAACAGCCGGATACACTCTTTTACAGGAAGGGTGGATCCGGCTATCTTCATGTTCAACAATGCACCTTCCCAGGCATTCCAGATAAACTCGGTCAAGGCCTCCCGGGGGATATCATTTCGGATAGTTCCCAGGGACTGGCCCCGGTCGATATGATCTGAAATACGATTTTTCCAAGCGGTTGCGGCATCACACATCTTTTGCCGGCACACCTCACTTGCCTCGCTGATCTCTGCCGCCAGGTTGCCGATAAGGCACCCGGTTCTCACATCACTTTGCTCATGATGGGAGATAATCATCTCAAACCCATATCGCAAGGCCGCAAGGGGTTCTGTGGGGCCTTTTTCAAGCAACGCCTCCCAATGGAGAGTCAAGGTATCCGAATAGAACCCAATAATCTCAACGGTAAACTCTTCCTTGCTTTTGAAATAATTATAAAAGGATCCTTTTGGGATCCCCACCGCCTCCACAATCTCCTTAATCCCGGTGCCGTTGTAGCCGTTCTTTGCAAACAACTGAATTCCGGTTTCAAGCAGTTTCAGTCTGACGTCTGTTTTTGGAATTGTTTTTCTCATGAATGGAAGATATGACCGGTCGTCTCAATTGTCAAGAACCCCCTTCAAAAAACACAAAACCGTCAAGATTCATATAAAACTACGGCCAAAGTTTTGCAATAAGGTATTGCAATTATGAGAGTTTTATTTTTTGTTGTATAGAAGCAAAGACCTTAGCTCCGGCTATGCCGGTTAATGCAGAAGGCTAAATTTTTTCCGGTAGGCTCTGGGGGAAAGGCCCGTAGATTTTTTAAACAATCTTCTAAAGGAACTGATATCGCACCTTTTTTGTCAATCCTGACACTGTTCAAATACCGGAATCTTCGATACAATCCCCCATGACAAAATACCCTTTCAAAAAGGACAACAAATGAAACTCCACCATTTGAGAAACGCCACCTGTGTAATTGAATCCGGGTCAACCCATATTCTGATTGATCCCATGCTCAGCCCCAAAGGGGCCCTGCCGCCATTT
>CAXHYW010000608.1:0-3255 GCA_964021475.1 uncultured Desulfobacteraceae bacterium
CTGTTTCCAACTGCATAAACGCCTCCATGGCGAAATGATGGTTCTTCATATATCAGTCAAGATAGGGGATATGATTCCTCATAGGAGTTCCTGACTGCGGATCTTTTTTTTTATAAAACCTGCCAATTTAATAGCGATTGCCAGAGAATTGGCAGGTTTTATGTGGGATATTGCGAATGCAATCCCTATAAATTGGGTTAAATATTTTTTTTCCGAATGGCAATGGCAATACAGACCGCAGCACCACCCCAGGTAACGCCAAGGCCAAGGACCATCATAACGATTGCAGATGTTGTCATATCGGTTATCTCCTCTTTTATTCTTTCAAATTATTTTCTGGCTTTTTTCAGGCTGTCTGCCTGGAAAAAAAAGCTTAGGACCAAAATGGATATTACCAAAAGCCACCCGAAATAAAGGAGTGAATTCATGGGATATCCGCCATAGGCAGTTTTAATATCGCCGATGAGATTGGCAATGCTCATATAACCAAGAACCGCCGGGGTGATTATTTTCAAACAGAAAACCCACCAATTGCCTATGGCAAAATCAGAGGTTTTATTAATATGATCCTGAATCACATCCAACTTACACACCCAGGAAAGAAAAATAATTTCAACCAATCCCGCCGCCAATACCCCAAAGTTATTGATAAATCGATCCACAATATCCAGAACCAACAGGCCGCTATGTGTGGCAAATACGGTTCCTGATACAAGCCCGACCAAACAATAAATTGTCACCGCTTTTTTCCGGTCAATATCAAATTTTTCCATGAGGGATGCCACAGAAACCTCGCAGATGGAAACCATGGAACTTAAACCCGCAAAGATCAAAGCCAGGAAAAACAGGGTTCCAAACAAAACGGGTCCGGGAAGACTGTTAATGGCCTTGGGAATGGTCACAAAGGCAAGTCCCACTCCGGAAGTGACCACTTTATCAACCCCCACCCCCTGGTTCAGGGCCATGTTCCCCAGCACGGAAAACACCAGAACCCCGCAAAGAATACTAAATCCGCAATTTGCAAAGGCGGTGATAAATGCATTGTTGGTGATGTCTGATTCTTTCGGCAGGTAACTTGAATATGTCAGCATTATGGCAAATCCAATACTCAGGGAGAAAAAGATCTGGCCATAGGCCGCCATCCAAACCTTAAAATTGAGCAGGGCACCAAAATCCGGTTTAAACATCCAGTTCAGCCCCTCTAAAGAGCCTTCCAGAGTGACTGCCCTTGCGGTAATAATCAGGATCATGACAAATAAAAGGGGCATAAAAATTTTACTGGCCTTTTCAATACCTTTTTTCACCCCTTTAAATAGCACAAACCAGCAAATGGCCCAGGCGGCAACAATGGAAGCAAAAATGGGCCACCGGATCCCGCCAAATTCAAGGGGGCTGTCCGCTAACTGAAGATAGGTTTTAAAAAAGAAATCACCGGTGTCCTGCCCCCATCCCTGGTTAAAGGCCAGGAAAAAATAGGAGATTGACCAGCCAACAATGGCCACATAATAGATGGAAATAATAAAAGAGACCAGAATCTGCCACCATCCTACCCATTCCCACCGGGAAGAAAGCCTGGCAAAGATCTGGGGGGCAGATCCCCTTATTTTGTGCCCAACCCCAAACTCCAGAATCATAAAAGGAATACCCGCCGTCAGCATGGCAAAAAGGTAGGGGATAAAAAAAGCCCCTCCCCCATTTTCATAGGCCACATAGGGAAAACGCCAGATATTGCCAAGGCCGATGGCCGACCCAATGGCGGCAAGAATAAATCCTGTCCGGGTTCCCCATTGTTCTCGTTTTTTCATATATTTTGCTCCTTTAACTATTAATAAAAAAACGGAAAAATACAGTATTTTTTCATTTTAGTCAAAGAGATTAATGCATCCCCTTAAAGTCATGGTTCTCACCGATGGCGCCCTGGTTTATCCCCTGTGGAAATAACCAGCCGCTATTTCTCCAAAAGCGTTTTTACCCTGTTCCCTCAACTGTCCTTTCTTGAAGGGGATCTCCGATTTTAAACAATCTGTCCCAGGCAAGTGGCAATCCGCTCCAGAGCCCGGGTAATGCTTTCAGGCGAAGTGGCATAGCAAAGGCGCAGATACCCCTGACCGTTTTTGCCGAAGTCAGTCCCGGAAAGGGAGGCCACTCCTACCTCATCCAACAATTTCAAAGACAGCTTTTGTGATGAAAATCCCGTTTTCCTTATATTGGGAAATGCATAAAACGCACCCTGGGGTTTTCTACAGGAAACCCCAGGCAGTGAATTGAGGCCGTCCACCATGAGATCCCTTCGTTTCCGGTACTCCTCGACCACCCTGTCCGCCTGTTCCTGGGACCCTGTCAGAGCCTGGATACCGGCAAACTGGGTAAAGGTGGCCGTACACCCCACCGCATGGGTCATGAGCAGGGCCAGGCGCTCTGCCAGGGGGACCGGGGCGATCATGTAACCCAGCCGCCAGCCGGTCATGGCATAGGTTTTTGAAAAACCGTCTACAATAATGGTCCTTTCCATCATACCCGGCAGTGAAGCGATGCTCGGCGCACTCAAATTGTCATAAATCAGCCTGGAATAGATTTCATCGGAGAGCACCCAGCAATCGTATTGAATGGCAGCCTTTGCAATTTTTTCGAGATCTGCCTTTAGGATCACTCCTCCGGTCGGGTTTCCCGGAGAGTTCAGTATAATCATCTTTACACGGTCATCCATGAGGGTGTCAAAGGCCTCAAAATCAAGGGAAAAGTCATTTTCTTCCAGCAAGGGCATGGGAACGGGAATGCCGCCTGCAGCGACAATCATCGCCTCATAGGTGGGAAATCCAGGATCGGGATAGAGCACCCGATCTCCGGGATCAACCAGGGCCATGGTAGGGAAAAATAGCCCCGGCTTGGCTCCCGGCCCCACCACAACCTGCTCCGGAAGAATGTTCACCCCCCGGCGTATGCCTGCGTCCCGGGCAATCACCTCTCGAAGTTTGGGCACTCCGGCGGGTGGATTATACCGGGTCTGACCGGTCCTGATGGCATCCACCCCCGCCTCAACGATATCGGGAAAGGTTAAAAAATCCGGCTGCCCGATCTCCAGATGAATAATGTCCTGTCCCCGGGCTTCCAGTTTCTGGGAATAGGCCAATACTGCGTAGGCACCCTCCGGTTTTAATCCTTTTACCCTTTTTGCAAACTCCATTATGAGGTGGATCCTTATGTTTTAAATCAAATTTTAACAAAAAACAAAATTCCTTATACCAGCAATTTTGT
>CAXHYW010000609.1:0-3249 GCA_964021475.1 uncultured Desulfobacteraceae bacterium
GCCTAAGGTCTCTGCAATAGCAGGTAAAATGGGCGAAACCACCCAGTTGTCCGCCATGACAATAAATCCCAATAACCCGAGCAGAATAACAATTTTTTGGGTTTCCAATGGGGCTATTTGGGGGGCGTTTTTGGCTTTTATTGCGCCAGCCATTTTTTAATATCCTCTTTTTTGGGCACCTTGCCCGAGCATTTGATCTGGTTGTCAATAATGACCGAGGGGGTGGCAAAAACACCAAAGGAGGCGATCTGCATCATGTCGGTTATTTTCTCCACACGGGCATCCGCCCCCGTTTCATTAATCATTTCCTGGAT
This sequence comes from uncultured Desulfobacteraceae bacterium, assembly GCA_964021475.1. GTDB lineage: Bacteria > Desulfobacterota > Desulfobacteria > Desulfobacterales > Desulfobacteraceae > NBML01. The sequence continues at coordinate 315 of CAXHYW010000609.1, forward strand.
CAATTTTTCAGTTTTGTTACACTTGGCACATCCGGGTCCCAACACTTTAATTTCCATGGTTTACTCCTTTAAATTGTTAATATTTTATAAAATATAAAAAGTTTAAATGATCATATTGAAGATATACCCCACCAACAGGATACCGCTGGCAACTACCCCGATAAATACGGCAATCAATTTGGGTTTGAGCACTTTTCGTAAAATCACCATCTCGGGCAGGGACAGGGCGATGACACTCATCATAAATGCCAGGACGGTTCCCAGGGCAGCCCCTTTCCCCAGGAGTGCCTCCACAACCGGGATGATTCCTGCGGCATTGGAATACATGGGGACCCCGATGAGAACAGAGAGGGGAACCGACCACCAGGAGTCTTTTCCCATGATAGAGGCCATAACCCCTTCCGGGACAAATCCATGGATGCCGGCACCCACGGCAATGCCCAGGATCACATAGACCCAGACCCGACCGATGATCTCTTTCACCGCATCCCATCCATAAATGACCCGGTCATAAAAGGTGAGTTTTTCTTCATCCATGGACATGGCAGCGCCGTTGGCCTGGGTCACCCAGTCTTCTATATCTCCTTCAAGCTTGAGGCGGCCGATGATCCATCCGGCAAAAATGGCGATAAAAAGGCCGGTTCCCGCATAAATCGCGGCCACTTTCCAGCCCAGAAGGCCGTACAAAAGTCCCAGGGCAATTTCATTGACCATGGGGGCTGCGATTAAAAAAGAAAAGGTGACCCCCAAAGGGACGCCTGCGGTGACAAACCCGATAAATAAGGGAACCGCCGAGCAGGAACAAAAGGGGGTGATGATCCCCAACAGGGCCGCCAGCACATTACCGGCAAATTCGCTTTTCCCGGACAAAAACGCCCGGGTCTTTTCCGGTGTAAAAAAGCTTCGGATAATCCCCACCCCAAACACCACCAGAAACAACAGCATCATAACCTTGGGGGTATCATAGAGAAAAAATTCCACCGAAGCCCCCAGGTGGGAGCCTTGTTGGATGGGCAACAGTGAATAGGTTGCCCATGCGGATAGGGTGGGTAGAAAATGGTAGAGAATCCACCAGAGATACAGGGCAACGGCACCTGAAAGCAGGGTGGCCATGATGACGAACCGGTTTTTAATGGTTTTGTTTTCGATGTTTGTTGTTTCGGATTTCATTTTGTCTCCTGGTTGGTACGCATATATGCTCATCTTTCGATATGGTTTTGATGTTATAACTAAATTTCAAAATTCAAAAGCCGGGTCATTCTTTGCCCACAATGTCGATTCGGTTGATTCCCGGCAGTATCTGGTTCAGCTCTTTGATCTGGGCTTCTTCCTCCAGCCAATGCTTAAGGTTTCCGATCATACTGGCGCAATAGGGAGAATCACTGCCGTCGGCCAGGGAATAATTCACCCATAGCCCATCCTTAAAACTTCGCACAAGTCCCGCATCTTCCAGAAGTTTTAAGTGCTTGCTGGCGGTGGACTGGGCAATTCCAAGGGTTTCTTTTATTTCACACACACAAAGGGGGCGGGATTGAAGAATTTTCATCATCTTGACCCGGTTGGGATCTGACAAGGCTTTCATGACTTTTATAAATTGTTTCATTGTCTTCTCCTATTATAAATCGCTATATCCGAATATAACGATTTGATTCTGTCTGTCAATAGATAACATGAAAAAGGGATAATATGAAAAAGAGGCAACCCCTTATATGATTTTTATTGGCCTATAAATTAATCAAAATGATATCTGATCGTGGTCCATTTATTATATAAAGGGTTGTAACACGGGAAACAATAGCAGGAATTCTGACAGCTAATATCAGAAATTTAAAATTTTTTTTTAATTGAAATCCATCCTTGCGGGGGAAAAATGCGTAGGCATAGTCCACACCATATCAGAATGGATATCTCTTAATTTTTAGTTTCCAATAAAATGTATTGGCATTTTGATTAATTTGCATATGCCTTTTTCCGTAAGTTTGAATTGTATTGCTATTTATAAAAATTTTAAATATTGATACTGAGTTTTAGGTCAATGTTTAAAACAGTATGGATCAGATCGCATTATGAAACTTTTTTTTGCAGTAGTCGGCATCACTTTTGGAATCATCATGTCGGGGACAATAACTGTAGTTCATTCGGAGACAATACAATTAAACATAACCTATGCGGATTCAGAGCAACCGCCATATATTTACGGAATCGGGAGAGGCATTCCAAAAAATCCCGGTGCTGTCGTCGAGATGATCAAAATGCTCGAGCTAAAAATTTCCGGACTGCAGATAAACCTGAGCCGACTCCCCTGGCAACGGTGCTTGGAATACTTGAAGTCGGGGAAAGTGGACGGCATTTTTAACGCCAGTTTTACCCAGAAACGTTTGAAGAAGGGAGCATATCCCATGAAAGATGGGCAGCCAGATCCCTCCAAACGACTTGTCACGATTTCCTATGGCATTTACACACTCAAGAATTCTTCGATAACCTGGAATGGCAAAACCTTTCGGAATCTCAATGGCGTTATCGGAGTCAATCGGGGTTTTTCAGTTGTATCAGAGCTTGAAAAGATGGGTGTACCCTTACAAGAAGTCAATTTGGTATCCCAAAATTTGGAAAAACTCAAATTGGGACGTATTGCGGCAGTATTAGCGCAAGATGTCACCGCACATGCCCTTCTGAAAGACCAGAAACGCTTCGAGGGAATTGTTAAATTGAGAACTCCATTTTCCACCAAACCTTACTATTTGATGCTGAGTTATCAGTTCATTAAAAAATATCCTAAAGTTGCCGAACAAACCTGGACGGCAATCAAGGAAATTCGAAAAATTGAATTCGATGACCTGGTTGCTAAGTATGCTGAAAAGCAGCATTCAAATTGATATATATCACTACAGCGACATATAAAGTGATAGACAGAACGATTTTTTTCTGATATATT
>CAXHYW010000610.1:0-3236 GCA_964021475.1 uncultured Desulfobacteraceae bacterium
AGATTCTCCGGAGTGACTGGAGTTCAGACGTGTGCTCTTCCGATCTATTTAACTATGTGGTCTTTTATCTTTTGATTCGGAATTTCCCAGATTCATTCAGGCTTGCAAAAAGTAAACATTAACCCTATTCAAGAAAAGGTGAACTCCATTGATCCGTTTCATTTTATTTGCCATGATCTGTACCAGCACAGCCCTGCCTTCAACTGTTTTTGCGATTGAAACTACAACTAACACCTCGAACAGTCTGTTTTCAGCATTGAAATCCACCCTCAAATTAAATCCGAGGGTCCTCACTGAAAGGAACAAAATCGTTGCATTTAGCCGTGATCTCGCATCGGAGAAAATGCAACGCCTACCGGCTCTTTCCGTTCTGGCGGAAGTCGAAGACAGCGACGACTCCAAGGGGTTGATAAGGGTTCTTCAGCCTCTTTGGGTGGGCGGACGAATTGATAATGCGATTGTAAAAGCCGAAATACAATTGAAACTGGCCGATACCGAACTGCTCCGGGTTCAGCGGGAACTCATGGAGCAAACCGCCGTGACCTATGCCAATCTGCTGGGATTGAAAGAGAGGATCAAGGCGGCCGAGATGAACATAAAAGAGCACCAGCGGTTGTTAGACCTGATCAATCGGCGGCAAGAAGGCAATATTTCATCCATGACCGATGTTCAGTTGGCCCAATCACGTCTCTACCAGGCAACTCTCCAGAACGAAGACTTAAAAGGCCAGCTCCAGCGTACCAGGACTGAGCTTTACGCTCTGACCCTTACCCGGATTAAGGACCATGAACCGGTACCGACCTTCCTGACGGATTTGCCCGGGCATGCCCAAATTGAATCAACAGTGGTCAAGGTCTCCGCCAGGCTGGCCCAGGCCAAGTTGGAAATTGAAAAATCCAGGATGGATGTCGCCCTCAGCAAATCAGAAGCCATGCCGCGCGTTTACGGGCGCCTTGAACAGGAACTCTATAACAGAGGGAATACGGGCCAAAATTTAGATACCTCGGTTGGGCTCGTCATAGAAGGAACCCTTCAAGGTGCCGGTTTCAGTAACTGGGAACGGATAAAATCCGCTGATGCAAGGGTTCGTGCCACACGGATGCAGTCCGATTCTGAAAACAATGATATCCGCCGCAACACCCTCACCCTGCTCTCCGACCGGGATATGTTCCGTCAATTTTTCACATTAAATCAGTCTCTGGTCCAATCCACGGCTAAAACCCTGACCTCTTATTTCCGGCAATACGAGGCCGGTCGAAAAAGCTGGCTTGATCTCTTAAACATCCAGCAGGAACATGCCAGGGCAAGGCTTACTCTGGAACAGGTCAGAAGCAGCCTGGAACAGGTCGGACTGAGACTGGCCGTTCAAATGGGCCGTTTGGATAGCCTATCGGGAATCAATCCATGACAGCAAAAATCAGAGAGCTCACCCCGCAAAAAAAACAGATCCCAGAGGTTTTGTCCACTGCTATCCATCCTAGTGTTCTGAAAAAGCTTTTGATTAAAAACGGTGTTTCCGTCCCCGGGGGTGCCCTGGCTAAATCCTGTGACACCTTCCAGCCCCAGGGAGCAGTTTTAAAACCTGCCGAACGATTAATGGGTATTCTGGCTGGTGTTCAGAAACGGCATCTCCAGGTCTGTCAGCTCAGATGGGATCGGTTGGACCGCCGATACCTGCCGGCCCTGGTCTTTCACCAGAATCAGTGGGTATATGTTGAACCGGACAAGGAAGACAGGGTCTGTCTAACCCCACCCGAAGGCCCCGGTTATCAGGTGGCCGGTGACAGCCTGGAGCAAGCATTGGTATTATGGATCCGAATCCCTCCGGAGGAACCATCCATGGGCAGCCTGCTCAGAAGCCATGCCACCCGTCTTCTGTCCAGGGAAATCTGGAAAGATAAAGGCTGGTTTTTTGAGGTCCTTGTGGCCACCATTGTCATTAATATATTAGCCGTTGCCTCCTCTTTGTTTGCCATGCAGGTCTATGACCGGGTGGTGCCTACTTTTGCCTATGCCACCCTGACAGCATTGGTGGCCGGGATGATGCTTGTCATGGGTCTGGACTGGGCACTAAAATTTATCCGGGCCAGAATCACCGATTCCCTTGCCAAACAGGTGGATCAGGCAGTCTCCCAGCATCTTTTCGAACATGTCATGGACCTTCGCCTGGATACCCGCCCCAAAAGCCTTGGAACCCTGGCAGCCCAAATGAACGGATTGGAACAGGTTCGAAATTTTTTTTCCTCCACCATTATTTTTTTTATGACCGATCTGCCGTTCTGTTTCTTTTTCATCGGTGTGATTTACATCATCGGCAACAAGGTCAGCTTTGTTTATGCCTTCCTGCTTCCCGTTGCCTTGATTTTTGGTTTGATTGCCCAACACCGATTGAGAAAACTGGCCCGACAAGAGGTCCGAAAGGGCCATGAGCGTCACGGGCTTTTGTTGGAAACCATCCAGGGAGCAGAAACCATCCAGGCAACCGGCAGTGGTTGGCGGTTTGCTGAACATTGGAAACAGATCACCTCCACCATGGCCGGTTATTCTTTTAAAAACAAAAGCATCACCAGTACCACCATTTCCAGCACCGGCACCCTGGGCACCCTGGGATATGTGGGCGCCCTGGTAGTTGGGGTCACCTGTGTAGAAACGGGGACACTCACCACAGGCGGTATGATCGCCTGTGCCATACTTGGTGGCAGAATTATAAATCCTGTGGCCCAGAGCGTTCGGTTCATGGTCCAATGGCAGCATGTCCGTGAATCCCTGGAAATGATAAACCGCCTTCTGGAAATGGAAACAGACCGCCCAGCTAACCAGGAGTATCTGTTCCCGGATGTCCTATCGGATCAGCTGGACCTTGACTCCGTTCGGTTTGCCTATCCCAATTCCCCTGTGGTTTGCATTGATATCCCTAAGCTTTCATTAAATGCCGGGAACAAAGTGGTGATATTGGGGCCCAATGGATGTGGAAAATCCACCCTGCTAAAAATCATGGCCGGACTTTTCAAGCCATCCGAAGGTCAGGTCCAACTTGGTGGAACAAATATCTTTGGCCTGGATAAACAAGTGGTAAATGAACGGGTCGGTTATCTGCCCCAGGATGTTCATCTTTTTAAGGGAACTTTGAAAAGCAATATGACCCTTAGCGGCGGTATTCCCGACGCTGCCCTGATCGAGATGGCCAAATTACTGGGCATTGACCGGATCGCCGCAGATAATCCCAGAAGCATGGA
>CAXHYW010000611.1:0-3235 GCA_964021475.1 uncultured Desulfobacteraceae bacterium
TGCTTTGGCAATATCATCCATGGAAAAAATGAGCTGGTCCATGGATTCATTGGCCTTATTTACGACCAGGTTGGCCTTTTGCATGAGATTGTCTGCCTGGCTTGCATTATCTGCATTATTCTTGGTCATGGAAGCCATCTCTTCGATTGATGAAGATATCTCTTCTATAGATGCCGCCTGCTCAGATGAACTTTCCGCAAGAGACTGGCTGGAACCGGCCAGTTGATTTGACGCAGTTGCAACTTGATTGGTGCCCTCGTTCATATTCTGGGTAATTGTATTGATCGGTTTTACAACAATGAATTTAAGGCATAATATAATTGATATGATTAAAGCCAAAATAATGCAGGCAGCCACAAAAATTTGACTTTTTATGGATTTATTGATGCTTTTTGTTGCGATACCACTAAATCCTGCAATTCTATTTTCTGTCTTTGTCTTCTTTTTTGCAATTTCATCTTTCACAAGCTGGTCCGTATAGTAAATCAGAACACTTCCAACCTTCTCCCCGTCATGTAGGGCATCCTGAGTATAGGAAAGCGCTTCATTTAAAATGAACTCAGACGGCGTGTTGTCACCTGTTAGAATCTGGGAATCTTCCCATGCTGCAGCAAATGGCTGACCATCCACATCAAACACTTTTATGGCCACTATCCCATCATGTTTTACAAAACTTACCAATAAGCTTTTAAGATTCTCCTGGTCAAAATTATAAATAAAAGATTGGGCTATGCTGCTGCATATTTCCAGATTGATTTTTGCATTTTCTCTGACCAATTGATTTTGTATGGAGGCGTATTCCTTTAAATCTTGACCCTGGGATTGGGTAAAATCATTGATCATAAGCTCGGATGTATTTGCTTGAAAATTTATGGAGAGAATACTGCTCACACAAAGTAAAATTAGGACAATAACACCTGAGATCGTGGATGTTTTTGTGGAAACACCTAATTTCCGGCTTTTGAGTACCCTCATTTTAATATCCCCTCTATTTGTTTTATTATCTCCTGCCTTGAACAGGGTTTGGTTAAGAATGCATCTGCACCCAATGAAAAAGCTTTGATTTGATTTTCCTGAAACCAGGTTTCCAAATCTTCTTTTCGTATGCGTTTATGACTTCCAATTGTATTGTAGGATTTTATTTTCCCGGAATTAACCCATCTTAGCATCGTAGATCTATTTACGGCGCATAATTTCGCTGCTTGGGGGATGGAAAATATTTTTTCATATAAATCGCATACTAAAACATGGGTATTCAGCATTGAATCATTTGCACCAAAATTATAGAAATAAATTCACAATGTCAACCACAATTCCTGTGCATTGGTTTTTAAGTATCACGTAAATATCGGCATGGTGGCCGATTCCGCAGGGCAGATGCAGGCAACCCTTGGTGAGGTGGCTGCAAATTGCGATAATGCAAAAAAGGTTTCAGACAGGGGAATTCAAATGAACTCCAATGCCCGGGGTCTTTCCAAATTGTCCTCGGAATCCAGTGATATGATTCGCCTGTTTAAGGTGTCCCTAAAAGGTATTGGGCAGGGGGGAGAATCAGGCCTGTCGGAAAAGGATGTGCCGGACCTGATGGCCTGGGGGCCCAAACTTCTCCTTGGCATGGACTCCATTGATCAACAGCATGAAAAATTGATCCAGCTGATCAATAAACTCTACAAGGCCATGAAACTTAAAAGGGGGTTGAGGGCAACAGAGGATATTCTAAATGGTATGCAAGAGTATACAATTACCCATTTTACTTTTGAAGAAGAGCTTTTTAAAAAACATTCATACCCTCAGACAGAGGCCCACCTGGAAAATCACGGAGTTTTTATAGATAAGATCACGGAGTTGAGGTCCGAGCTTGAAAAAGGCAATGCTGCCCTGGCCATTGATCTGATGACCTTTTTAATGGACTGGTTCAAACAGCACATATTGACCACAGACAAGAAGTATATTCCTTTTTTAGAAGAGAAAATCTGATAAGGCCCTAGTTTTCGGTATGGTTTCTGCTAGGATGAAAAACCCCGAAGCCTGTGAGCACATTGCCCCGGGGCAGATCCATTAAAATACCAAAGGGCGGAGGACTGCTCCCCTGCCCTCTTACGTTCCTGTGAATTTGGGTTTTCTTTTTTCCATAAAAGCCGTCACCGCTTCCATCAAATCATTGGAAGGGATAATATTGGCGCTGATGGATGCCACATATTTAAGGCCGTCATCAATGGATTTTCCCACGCCAAAGTTCAATACATCCTTGGATGCCTGGACCGCCAGGGGGGAATTATCTGCAATCTGTTGGGCCATGTTTTCAGCTTCGGCCAACAGGGTGTCATAATCCTCAACCACCTGGTTGACCAATAAAATCTGTTCGGCACGTTCAGCCGTGATATTTTTTGCCGTAAAGGCAAGTTCCCGGGTAATGCCCTGGCCTACGATCAACGGCAGCCGCTGGAGAACGCCCACGTCCGCAACAAACCCCACGGCCGCCTCCTTGAGACAAAATATGGCATCCTTTGTACACAGCCTTATATCACAGGCCGTGATCATGTCCAGCCCGGCCCCAATGCAATGCCCGTGCACAGCCGCAATGACAGGTTTCCTGATCTTTTCCATGGCGGTCATTGTGGCCTGGAGGGGATACAGTTTTTTGAGTAATTGCCATTTCACGCCACCCTTTTGTTCGACCATTAATTCGGGCAACTCTGCCATCATTCCCATCAAATCGATGCCCACACAAAAGTCAGACCCCTTGCCGGCCACAATAATGACCCTCACCTCCGGGTCATCGTCCAGTTCTGTAAATATGGCCGGCGCATCATTCCATGCCGGAGGATGCATGGCATTTTTCTTTGCTGGCCTGTTCAGATAAACCCATGCAATGGGTCCTTTTTTTTCCACGAGATAGTAGTCGCTTGTGTTCATTTTATTCTCCTGCTTTTTATCCATTTGTATTTTAATATAAACCCGCTATTCTGATAAAAATCTAATAAAGTCGAAAATTTAAGGTTATACCCGATTGCTTTTTTTATTTTTTCCTTATATGGATTACTTATTATTTTTTCTCACTGCAATCCATAGTAATGGAAAGAGCGGAGCTATTTCTTTGTCTCCCCCTAAAAATCAAGTGGGCTCTTTGATTCTTTGAGTGTTCTTGACCGAACCGTATGGGTATAGATCATGGTGGTTCTCACATCAGAGTGCCCCAACAATTCCTGAATCGTTCGGATATCATAATTGGCCT
>CAXHYW010000612.1:0-3231 GCA_964021475.1 uncultured Desulfobacteraceae bacterium
AACTATTTTGAACCCTGGGACTGGATGATCACGGTTTCCTCCTATCGAAAAGAATTTTCAAGGCTGGTGGAAATCAATGATTTTAAAGAGGGTATTTTAAGTCTGCGGTTTGGAAAAACAGGCTACTCTTATGTCATGGATACAATGGGCAATGTGATTATTCATCCGGAACTGACCGGGCTCAATGTGTTTGAAGATGAACGGTTCCCCGACCAGTTTTTTAAAAAAATGCTGAAAAAAAAGAATGGGAAGCTGATCTATTCCTGGAAAAATCCCAGGGATGAAAAACACCGAAAAAAACTGGTGATTTTTAATTATATTCCGGAATATGAATGGATCGTTGCCTCGTCCAGCTATCTGGACGAATTTTATTTCCCCCTGGGAACCATCCGGCATTTCATCATCCTGGTGGTGGGAGCAGCTCTGATTGTGTTCATCCCCATCACCTTTGTCCTGAGTGCTACCATCACCAAACCCCTGCAGTCTCTAATGATCCGGTTCAACCAGGATATTGTCGGGGGATTTTCAAACCGGGGTGTGAAAATGGAATCCACCGACGAAGTGGGGCAGCTTACCTTTTATTATAATTCCTTCATGGACAGATTGGCCACCCATGACAAAGAGCTTTTAACGGAGATCCAGGATCGCCGCCAGGCCCAGGCGGCATTAAAAGAGAGCGAAGAAAAATACCGGTCGGTCATGGAAGCGGTACCAGATCCCATTGTTGTTTACGACATGGAGGGCCTTGTTATATATATGAATCCGGCCTTTACCAAGGTGTTCGGGTATACCCTTGAAGACAGCCTGGGCGGGACCATGGATCATTTTGTTCCCCGGGCACACTGGAAAGAGACCATGTAGGGAATCGGCACCATCCTCAAGGGGAATGTCCTTCCCCGGGTGGAAACCAAAAGAAGTGCAACAGACGACAGACTCATTGATGTCACCACCCGGGGGTCAGTTTACCGGGACAAACATGGAAACCCCCTGGGGTCAGTGATCACCCACAGAGATATTTCCGAGGTCAAACGCCTTGAAAAGGCGATCATGGAGATAGGAGAAAAGGAGCGCCAGGCCATTGGAAATGATCTCCACGATGATCTGTGCCCCCATTTAATCGGGATTGAAGGGTTGACCAAGGTGTTGAAAAAAAAGGCCCAGGGACAATCGCCTGGGGCAGCCCGATTGTCGGACCAAATTACCGAATTGATCAAGGAGGCCATTTCTAAAACCAGGCGACTGGCCCGGGGTCTTTGTCCGGTCTATTATACCCATGGGTTGGTCTCCTCACTTGAGGATCTGGTCACCACCACAAGGATGCTCCACCAGGTGGACTGTCAGTTGAAGATCCATGGCGCTGTGGAGGTAAAAAATCACCTGGCGACCATCAATCTCTACCATATTGCCGGGGAAGCCGTGCGCAATGCCATTCGTCACGGCCATGCCACAAGGATTGTTATTTCCATGGAGATCAATGAGGATCAATTTAAGTTTGGGATCCAGGACAATGGAAAAGGCATGGAGCCTGAGATCCATCACAATGGCATGGGACTTCGTATCATGAATTACCGGGCCAAAATAGTCGGGGCCTCCCTCATGATTTCTTCGGATAAAATGAAAGGAACCCGGATAAAACTATCCATGCCCCTGGCCGCATTGACAGACCCCTGTGCCTGAAGGGAAGAAAACAAAGCCATATTGTTTATGAATCTATTGGCAATCCAATTCGCCGCTGGAAATCTCTTATCAAAAATGGTAGGGTTCTCCAACTTAAATTTAATTTTATGAAGACAGGATATGCCAGAGAAGAAACAGATACTGTTGGTTGAAGATCATCCTATATTCAGGCTCGGGCTTGCCGAACTGATCAACCAGGAAGAAGATCTTTGCGCCTATGGTAAGTCCAAGGATGTGGACCCGGCCATTGTGGAAATTGAAGCGATGGCCCCGGACCTGATTATCGCTGACATCTCATTGAAACAGTCCGATGGAATTGATCTTGTCAAACATGTCAAGCTCCACCATCCTCACATCCCGGTCCTAGTCCTGTCCATGCACGATGAATATCTCTATGCCCAGCGGGCTCTTGCCGCTGGTGCCCGGGGGTATATCATGAAACAGGAAGCCATGGAGTCGGTTGTAACCGCCATCCACCATGTTTTGGAAGGAAAAATTTATCTCAACGAAAAGGTCAAGGAACATATTCTCTCCACCATGTCCAATCCCCAGGAAGTCCGGAAGAAAACCCCTGTTAACCGGCTCACGGACCGGGAACTCCAGGTGTTCAAAATGATCGGCCGGGGATTTTCCTCCCGTGAAATTGCAACAAGACTATTTCTTAGCATCAAGACCATTGGTACCTACCGGGAACGGATCAAGGAAAAGCTTTTCCTTAAACATGCCAATGAACTGGTCCGCTGTGCTGTTCATTTTGAAAAAACCGGCCAGGTCACTACCCAGCAAGGCTAAGCCGCTTCTTGTAGGTTCACCCACCTACACCCCCTCCTTTTTTTCCCTAGAAAACCATCTCCCAAATCCTACAACATAAATCAGCTTTCAACCGATTGTAGAAAATCCACAGTTTTATAGAACTATAAGCGAAATTGCGTATCGTAAGAAATTTTTGAAAATAGGACAAAAGGCAGACAGTCTATATCTGATAAAAATTTAATGGAGGAATCAAATGTCGTTGGAAAGCACATACAGAGAAGCAATGGCCCTCAATTGTATCCAGGATATGGGGGAGCGTGAAACCCAAGCAAAAGCGTTCTTCGAGAAGCTAAATAACTCAGAACTACCCGAAAAGTTTAACTGGGCATCAGAAGTCTTTGAGGGGATACACGTCAAAGAACGCGGTGATCAACTGGCCCTTATCTGGACAGATATGAATACGGATGCCGAACAGCAATTTACCTATAAGGAACTGGCTGCCAACGGGAATAAGTTTTTAAATTTTTTACGCAAGAACGGAGTTGAAAAAGGAAACAACCTGTACATGCTGACCCCGATTGTTCCGGAAACCTGGTTTGCAACCTTTGCCGGCATAAAAGGGGGCCTTGTATCTGTGCCTACGGCCACCAGCATGACGGAACGAGAAATCCAGTTCCGGTTTGAAGCATACCCGCCGGATGTTATCGTTTCCTTTGAAGGCTTGACGGATCTGGTGGATGACGCTCTGAAAAAAGCCAATTGTACCCCCAAGGCAAAGATTGTTCTGGGACAAAAAGAAGG
>CAXHYW010000613.1:0-3229 GCA_964021475.1 uncultured Desulfobacteraceae bacterium
ATATTGCATTCAAAGGCATCCTTATCTATTTTTGTTCCCTGGATCAACAACTCCTTTGGCCTTCCCTTGAGCAATTTAATTCCGTAGGGGATGGAGAAATCCGACAACCCGGTAAAATGTTTCCCGCCACCTTCTGATGATCCTGGCAATGATCCGGCCAAAGACCCCGCCACCTCGGCCATGGTCTCGATGCCCGTAGACCCCAGGAACAATGGGACATCCCCCATGGTGTGGTCGTTAAGGAATAGATCCCGGTTCAGATCAAGCACCCGGGAAAAGGTCACACTGGAATCGGTCTGTTCCACCATGTCATCCAGAAAAGGAAAGGCTTTATCAACAGGATCTCCCAGGAGCCCGTCAATGTCAAAATCATAATCAAGACCTGAAAAAACCATTTCAGACTCACTCTTGTCCAAAAGATCGGCCATGAAAAATTTCACCCCCTGATCCATGGGCAGAAACTGAATCCCCCGATCTTCCAGAACCTTTTTCACCGTGGGGTTGGTGGCCATTCCCACCCCGCCCCAGGCAGTCCAGGCATAGACCTTATAGGTTCTTTCCGGATGACGCTGGCGCTCCAGAAACAAGGTTTTACCTAAGAAATCATTGGCCGCCGTATAATCCACCTGGCCCTGGTTGCCAAAGCGAGCGGTTACCGAAGAAAAGGTGAAAAAGTATTTATAATCCCGATCTTTGGCAGCTTCCAGCAAATTGCGCATGCCCTTTACCTTGACATCCACCACCAGCTCAAACGACCAGAGCTCTTTTTTGGGTATGAACTGACTCATTTCCATGCCGGCGGCATGGAAAATCCCGTCGATTTTATCACAGGAATCCACCGCTTTTTTCACGGCCGTAAAATCCGTGACATCCACACATTTGTAATCCACCCGAATCCCTAATGATTGGAGGTATTCAATGTTCTCAATGGACTGTCTCACCCGGGTCAAACGATCCAGGGCCCGTTTGATTTCAACGGGTTTTACCCCTTTCATATCCTCTCGAAGCAATGCCATAAGTTCCGGCTGGGTGGAGGATTTTACCAGATATTTGGGATCTGTGGCATAAATATCATTGATATCCAGAATGACCAGATTGACCCCATAGGTTTGAACCACCTTTTTTAAAATCTCATAGGTAATTCCCCCGGCACCACCGGTGACCAGCAGTGTATCCTTTTTGGACACCACCGGTTGGGTTTTGTCTGCAATGCTCTGGTGCATGGAAAGCACATAGCGTTTTTTATTTTTATAGCCCACCTCGCACCGTCTGTCTTCGGATAGAAGTTCGCCGATGAACAAATCCGCAATCTTGGGGATGTTCTTTTTCGGCTGGGAATAGGAGAAATCCACCACCTTAACCTGGGTATCAGGCATCTCCTTATTGGCTGTTTTTAAAAGACCGGACAGCCCTGCAAACATGGGATGAATCTTTCCACCACCTTCCATGTAGGGAAAGATCACCGAATCAAAGGTAATGGTTCCCATGACACTGTCTTTGGTGTCCAGGTTCTCAAACAGACTCTTGATCAGAACAAAGGCTGACTTTATGGTGGTGTTTAACTCTTCGTCCGATGCAAAGGCGTTTTTTGCAAAAGCATTTTTTGCACTCCCTGCCCCTTTGCCCTTAAAATAATAATCCAGGGGCGCCAGGTGAATAAACCCGTTCACCTCCGAAAGTTTGGTTTTAAAAGCGGCAAGGCTATTTTCCATTTCCCGTATATCGGTGAGATCAAGATCCAGATCACGATCCACGGAATTCTTGCCAGATTTAGCACCCAGGGTGATCACCTTTCCGCCAAGGCCCTTTATCCGCTTGATAACAGCTGCTGCAAACCCGTGGCTGTCCAGGGAAATCAAAATTTTCTTTCCCTTAAAATCCCGGCCCGAAGCAACCGGCATCAAAGCCTCATCCGCCCGCACCACCAATCGCTTGATGGGGGAGATAAGATCCGGAAAGGTATCAGTTACAAGATCACCGCCGCCAGGAGACACCGATTCCAAAACACTTCCGGAACCAGTTCCGGAACCGGTCACCGGAATCGGTTCTTTTTCCGGGGGAGCGGCCGCACTGGTTCTTTGATCGATATAGGCCGCAAGTTTTGCTATGGTGTTCAGGTCCCGAAGTTTTAAGTCGTCGGGCACGGAAAAATCAAAGGTGGACGCCACCTTGGCAAATATCTCCACCTGTTTCACCGTGTCAATTCCGAGATCCGCTTCCAGATCCAGGTTTTCCTCCAGCATGTCCGTGGCATACCCGGTCTGCTGGGCAATCACCTCCTTAACGGCATCAATGGCTGTGTTTGCCGAAACTTGACCTGTTGCCTGGGTCACCGGGATGATAGCACCCGGCACAACCGACTTGGGAACAGCGGTTTCAAGGGCAATCGGTTCTAAAGCGGCTCCACTGGTTCTGGACCGGATGTAATCGGCCAGCTTGGCAATGGTGTTCAAATCTCTGAGCTTTAGGTCATCGGGCACGGAAAAACCAAAGGTGGCAGCAACCTTGGCAAAAATCTCCACCTGCTTGACCGTGTCGATCCCAAGATCGGCCTCCAGGTCCAGATCATCTTCCAGCATGTCTGCCGCATACCCGGTCTGCTCGGCAATCACTGATTTTACGGTATCAAGGGCGTTGGGCAGTCCACCAACGCCTGGCTTAAGTGAAACGTTCACAGAATCTGCCACACTAGTAGCGGGTGATTCAACTTGTGATATAACTTCTGAGACAGGTTCTGATACAGGGGATACGCCAGGAGCCGTAACCCGGGTGGCCACATAAGCGGCCAGTTTTTCGATGGTGTTCAAGTCCCGCAGTTTTAAATCCTCTGGCACGGAGAAACCAAAGGTAGACGCCACCTTGGCAAAGATTTCCACCTGTTTCACCGTGTCAATCCCGAGATCGGCTTCCAGGTCCAGGTCATCCTCCAGCATGTCCGCGGCATACCCGGTCTGTTCAGCAATCAAGGCTTTGACCGTGTCAATGGCAGGGGGCCCAGAACTTACCGGGGCGTTTGAAGCAGGCACCGCAGCCACCTTGACAGGGGATCCAAGGGATGCAGGAATATCCACCCGGGTGGCCACATAGGCCCCCAATTTCTCAATGGTATTCAAATCCCTCAGTTTCAAGTCATCGGGCACGGAAAAACCAAAGGCGGCGGCAATATTGCCGAAAATTTCCACCTGTTTCACCGTGTCAATCCCGAGATCGGCTTCCAGGTCCAGGTCAT
>CAXHYW010000614.1:0-3228 GCA_964021475.1 uncultured Desulfobacteraceae bacterium
CCAAAGATGGAACTGAATATCAAATTTCAGATTCCGGTGCGCCCATAAAAGATGCCCAGGGTGATATTCTTGGCGTGGTAATGGTATTTCGAGATGTGACCCAGGAATATCAAGATCAGGAACAGATCAGCAGTTTTGGAAAATTTCCAAGTGAGAATCCATACCCGGTTATGAGAGTAACACCCGATGGTATACTCCGATATGCAAATAAGGGGAGTCGGTCCCTTTTAAAATTTTGGGGGTGCAAGGTCGGTGATCCAATACCTGAAAAATGGTCACAAAGAGTTTTTCAGGCCATGGAAGCGGGGCAAATAAAGCAGCATGAAGAAAAATATTCAAAGGGGATTTTATCCCTTGTCATAACCCCTGTTAAAGAGATGGGTTATGTGAATATCTATGGAATGGATATTACGGAACAAAAAGAGCATTTTGAGCGGTTTCGGACGGTTATGGACGGACTTGATGCGCTTGTTTATGTTGCAGATATGAAAACTTACGAAGTATTGTTCGTGAATCAATATGGTATAGATATCTGGGGGGACATCAGGGGGACAATCTGTTGGCAGTCTTTACAGAAGGATCAAACCGGCCCTTGCTCTTTTTGCACCAATGATCAATTGTTAGATTCCAATGATAACCCTGTGGGCCCCGTTCTCTGGGAGTTTCAAAATACGGTAAATCATGAATGGTATGAATGCCGAGACCAGGCGATACGCTGGATGGATGGTCGAATGGTTCGGATGGAAATTGCGTCCAATATTACCCAACGCAAAGAGGCAGAAAAGCAAAGAAAATCACTTGAAGAAAATCTTCGTCAATCTCAAAAGATGGAGGTGATTGGTACCATTGCCGGTGGGATTGCACATGATTTTAATAATATTCTGGGGATCATTATCGGTAATGCTGAATTGGCTTTGGATGATATACCGGATTGGAATCCGGCCCGGGAAAATTTAAAACAGATAAAAACAGCCGGAATGAGAGCAAGTGATGTGGTAAAGCAACTATTGAGTTTTAGTCGCAAATCAAGCGAATCCATAAAAAAGATTAATATTCACGAGATTCTTACCGAGACAATTACGCTTATTCGGGCATCCATCCCCACTTCGATTGAAATCAGAACTGAGTTTTCTGAGAAAAAAGAGTTGATCAAAGCGGATCCAACACAAATTCATCAAGTGTTAATAAATTTATGTACCAACGCTGCCCACGCAATGGAAGAAAAAGGCGGAATTTTGTCTGTGATTTTGTCTGAGACCGAGCTGGATGAGTTAACCATTACCCAGTATCAGGAAATAAACCCTGGGCTTTATGTCCAGTTGACAATTTCTGATACCGGATGCGGGATTGATCCCAAAATAAAAGAAAAAATATTTGACCCTTATTTTACGACCAAACCGGTGGGGAAAGGGACGGGTATGGGCCTTGCCGTGGTTGCAGGCATTATTAAAAATTATAATGGAGCGATTACGGTTTACAGCGAAAAAGGCCATGGAAGCACTTTCAAAGTTCTTTTTCCCATAGCGATTGGAGATGCATCTGAAGACAAAACTATTTTTAAAGCATTACCAAGGGGTGATGAAAGGATTCTTTTTGTTGATGATGAAGAAGCATTGGTCAAAATTGGAAGAAATCTTCTTGAAAGGCTTGGCTATCAGGTTTACACCAAAACGAATCCAGTCGAAGCATTAGACCTTTTTCGGTCCGATCCTTCACGGTTTGATTTAATAATAACAGATGTGACCATGCCCCATCTTTCCGGAGACCAGTTGATGAAAGAGGTGTTAAAAATTAATCCTGGAATGCCTATTATTTTATGCTCTGGTTTTTCCAATAAAATTGATGGAGAAACTGCGATTAAAATAGGCGCCCATAGTTATATCGAAAAACCGCTTGATAAAGATCGTTTGGCTTTCATAGTCCGCAAGTCGTTAGATGATCGATACCCTTAATCTTGTTTGATTGACATTATCTCCCCACTATTTTATTGTCTGGATGCCAATGGATAGAGGGGAAGAAAATGGATAGATGTGAATCAAATTGATGATCAGCACTGGGGAAAACGCGTGGGTGATATGGGGTTAGGATACCGCTCTTTTGCTTGTAAAATTTTGATGGGGTTGGCCTTGTTGCTGGTGTTAGGCTGTGACAAGGGGGAGAACGCACTGTTCCCAGAGGTGCGGACGGGAATTACCCGGGATGAAATCCGTATCGGATCTTCCCTGGCCCTGGGGGGGCATGCCGGTTACCTGGGAAGTCAGATGCTCCACGGTGCCAAGGCCTATATCAACCATATCAATGAACAAGGGGGAATCCATGGCCGGAAAATTAATCTTATCGCCCTGGATGACGGGTATGATCCCACCCGGTGCCTTTACAATACCCAGCAACTGATTCTAAAAGAAAAGGTGTTTGCTCTTTTTTGTTATGTGGGAACCCCCACAACGGTAAGGATTATCCCTCTGGTCAATGAGGCAAAGATTCCTTTGGTGGGCATGTTCACCGGTGCCAATCGCTTGAGGGAACCGATTAATCGTTATCTGATCAATATCCGGGCCTCCTATTACCAGGAAACAAAGGCTGCCGTTGATTTTTTTGTTAAAGAGAAAAAATTTACCAAGATTGCCGTATTTTACCAATATGATGAATACGGGTTTGACGGCCTTAGGGGAACCGAGATTGCCCTGAAACCATATGGGTTGATTCCCGTTGCCAAGGGTTCCTATGTCAGGGGAACCCTGGATGTGGAAGCAGGGCTTGAACAAATTATTTCGTCCGGGGCCCAGGCCGTGGTCATGATTGGTACCTATGATTCCTGCGCAAGGTTTATTCAACTGGCAGTAGATAAAAATTTTTCACCGCTCTTTCATAATGTTTCTTTTGTGGGGGCCAAGGAACTTGCCAGAAGACTTGGGCCTATTGGGGAAGGGGTATTGGTGACCCAGGTGGTGCCGCCCCCCAATCCCGGTGAAAATGAGGCCGTCCTGCCCGGTGTTACCCAATACATTGATCTGCTGAAAAAATATTACCCCAAAAGCCGTCCAAGCTTTGTGGGTCTGGAAGGATATGTCAACGCCAGGATTCTTATGGAAGGGCTCAAACGTGCGGGAGAAAAGATTACCCGGGAAGGCTTTATCCAGGCCATTGAGTCCATCCATCAGTTTGACCTAGGCATTTTAAACAGATCGGAAGAGCACACGTCTGAACTCCAGTCACTCCGGAGAATCT
>CAXHYW010000615.1:0-3213 GCA_964021475.1 uncultured Desulfobacteraceae bacterium
GCCCCGGGGCTTTACCGGTTAAAAATAAGAGCCGAGGAAAACAGTATAGGATACAGCCTCCCGGAAGAGGATCTTATTGAAACCGTTAAACAGGTGTTTGGTGCGTCCAGAAATCTTTGTGAAGATATCAGCGATATCCAGATGGTTGAAAATCGATATTGCAGACTCCATGCAGACATAGAAGTTACCGCATTCCGGAATCCTGCCCATGTATTGGCACAAATCTACTATCTGTGCGCACATCATATTTCACCGGGCATCACCTATATCTCCTTTGATGAGCTTGTGAGCCAGGGGAAAACCCTGGATGAAATCTTTACAGGCCCGCTGTTGGAAAACGGGTTTATGGGAGACACCCCGGCCGCCCGGAAACAGTCATTTGTCAATGTTGCTGATCTGCTGACCCTGATTCGATCCATTAAAGGGGTGGTCAGTGTGAAGTCGCTTTTTCTCCAAGAGAGTGAAACCGGTATAAAACATTGTGATATTATTAACCAGGATGCGTCTGGTTCTGTCCTTTGTTTGGAATTTCCCAAAAAAGAGAACCAGATTTTTGTCACCCTCTCCAAAAGCCTTCGGCCCTACGATATTTCCCTGAACGAGTTGACCCAACAATATGAACGCCTCAAATCCACCCATGGGAAACTGGGGGATTCAAAGGAGGAAATTGTCAAAGTTAGGCGACTGCCCCGGGGCGAATTCAGGGATCTTAGGCAATACACTTCCATCATGGATCTATTCCCCAATGTATACGGCATCAATCAATTCGGCGTTCCTCCCTCCTATCCCGAGGCTGAAAAAGCAAAGGCAAAGCAGTTAAAAGCTTATTTACTTCTTTTTGAACAGCCCATGGCCAACTTCCTTGAAACCCTGGAAAATATCCCCGATCTTTTTTCCCTGGACCCGGATCTTGATAAAACCTATTTTTCACAAGTACTGGACAATGCCAACGGACCACAGATTGAAGCACTTTATATAGAAGGAGTTGAAAAACAGGATCAAAAACTTACCCGGATCATTGGACATTACGACGACTTTTATGACCGGAGAAACCGAGTGCTGGATTATCTACTGGCCCTGTATGGAGAAAAATTTACCCAGAATTCCCTAGGAGCGTTTAACTATTATTATTCAGAAACCGGTCTTCTCCGCTGGTTTATCCGGAATAAAATAAAATTTTTAACCCACCTTCCCGAAATCAGCAGCAAAAGAGCAGCAGGCTATAATTACAGACAAGTCTCATGGAACACCCAGAACATTGCTGGCCTGAAATTCAAGGCAAGCGTGTTGCTCGGGTTTCAATTTCATCATTCAAGATCTCTGACCATTGCCTTTACCAAACACGGCCTGGAATTGATTTCCGATGAACTCCTTGCCGGGATGAACCAGGGAACCGTTGAAATCCAGTATGTCGATCCAAGCGATATAGGGGAAAGAATCAAAACACCTTTTCAAAGAATAGAATTCAGGCACCAGGCCGAACAGCTCAAGGATATGGAAATACGAAGACTTTTCAGAAAGATTATTTTTTTGAAAAGCAATTTTTTAAATGAATCATTCCTGGTAAACGGACTTGATTTTAATAATTACAGGATCGGTCGGTTTTCAGACAATTCCTGGCAGATTATTTTAAAACCCCATGCAACCTCCAGGTGGTGCTATCTGGCATCCTTTCGGCAAAAAGAGTCGGCCGTTATGGCGGCCAATCATTTGCGGTATTTTATCAAAACGTTGAACATCATGAGTGAGGGGATGCATCTTGTGGAGCATCTGTTGCTCAGGCCGGTGGAAGGGGCCAAGGGGGCCAAGGGGAGCGGGGACATTCCCGATGATTTTTTCTTTTTAAGGGCCAGCGTGGTCCTGCCTTCCTGGCCGGCTCGGTGTACAAATCCAGGATTCAGGCGCCTGGCAGAGGAGACCATCCGCCTCAACGGGCCGGCTCACGTCGCCATTGATTTCTACTGGCTTGGGTTCCAGCAGATGCTTGTATTTGAAATCCTTTACCATGACTGGCTTGAAAAGAAGAAAATGGACGATGGGCCGGATACACAGATGCTTGCCCAGGAAATAATCCAATTTTTCATGGACCACGCCTCCCGGGCAAGTAGAAATAGTTTCCTATGAACACCTGCCATCGCATACACCGTATGACGGCGGATATCCATTTTGAAAGACCCATGGATGCGGTCTCCTATCAGGAACACTTGCCGGTTTTGATTAAGCAGAGGCTTGCTCCCGTCATGGAAGCGGTATTTAAAACGCTTTCTCCGGGAAAAGAAAAGATTCATATCAAAAAATTGACCGTGGACCTTGGAGATATCAATCTTAAAAATTTTGACCGGGAGATGGCATCAAAATTACAGTCCTGCCTTTTGGAGGCCCTGGGCCGGGAAATCCTTTCCCGGCAGACCCCATCCTCTTCCTTTGATGTGTTGGCAGGCAAGCTCATCCAGATTATCCAAGCTGGCAGCCACCAGGACATAGACCCCTATTGGATCCCTCTTATCGCTACCCATGGCCGGGCCACAAAAGCGCTGTTGTTGAAACAGGGGAAAACCCCCCTTGTGCGCAAGCATATCGCCTGGTTGTTCCCCAGGGAAAGACTCAAGGAACTCATCCTTTTGTTTGAGCCCTTCCACCATGGATTTATCGATTATTTTGTGGACAAACCGGAACGCCTGATGACTTGGGAAACCCTGCGAACTGCCACTCCAGCGGTCTTTAAAAAACAGGTGGCGGAATTTATCCTGGCCTATCTTTTTGTCGAAAAAGGGAGCCGGTTTAATAAAAAATTATTTCTGTCCAGCGTGATCCAGCAGATTTCCGGACATTATAATATCAAATACACGGCGCTTTTATTTTCACTGGTCCATGTCTTTGAAACTGCAAAGGATGAAAGTCCTTTAAAAAAAGAGATCCTGGCATTCCTTCTGGAACTTGAGCAGACGGCAAAAGGGGCTAAATGGCAGGAAGATCCCGTGGATAAACGTGAAAAAGCTCTTGTTTTTGACTATCTGCTGAACAAGACCGGACCGTTTGAAAAACAGTCGGCCCAAATTCTGGAACGGCTGATCAAAAGCGATCCTAAGTCCATTGCCCTGTTTTTGGCTCAGCACCGTGATGTTCCAGGCCTGTTCAAAAAACTGGTCCGGATTTTAGACCCCCACCTGCTTGGCAGAATCCTGAATATCCAGCACCCGGGCAGACACCTCA
>CAXHYW010000616.1:0-3212 GCA_964021475.1 uncultured Desulfobacteraceae bacterium
GAGATTCTCCGGAGTGACTGGAGTTCAGACGTGTGCTCTTCCGATCTCTTTCCTGTAATCTGAATGTCAAAACTTCCTGCAATAAAGTTGATGGCTACAAATATGCCTATTTAAGTATCACCGGGACTCCGGGAGTGAATAAAGCCTGGGGTGCACGCTTTAGCAATAGTATATATGGAAATCCAATGATTCAGGTACGGCTAAAGTAAAGTAGTGAAGAAAAAATTTTCCTGGTTAAAAAAGCAGATTCCGGGCCAAACCAATATCTATTAGGGGCATCCAAAAACGGAGGGAATACTATACCAAAAAAGCAAATCGAAAAGTTTCGATTACTTGCATGAATCTTGATTCTTCAAATGTTCAACAATTCAAACGGTATTATTAAGTTTTTAAAGAAGTAATTTCTGGTGTGCCATCAGAAGAAAACTATAACGTGAAGCCCGAGTTTTTTGGCGTTGAAAATTAACCCTATACTTTGATAAACATATAAAATGTGTACGGATCATATGGAGGACTATCTTGGCGGTTGTGTTTGTTGCGATGAGCCGGGTAAAAGGCATATCTATTTAAGACATAAAGGCTTTTCCTAACCTGTCATCCAAATTTTTTATGCATATTTTTTCTAAGGCGAGCATCAAATTAAATCACCAAGGCAGATTCGGGTATGCGCAATCGTTGGTAGTGGGGGGAGTCCATTGGAATCATCGAACAATGCTTGCCATTGCCGTGATTAAGAATTTGCAAGGTGGGCGGTGCCAATAAAAAAGGGGGCTGGCACCAGTGGTTGCCAGCCCCCTTTGGGGTCTTGTTGATGGGTTGGGTTCTATCTTAGGCAGATGCTGGCTCAATGTTGATTGCGCAGACTTTGAACTCAGGGATTTTGGCAGTGGGGTCAAGCTCTCCGTTGGTCAGTTCATTGGCCGCTGCATTGGCAAAGTGGAAGGGGATAAAAACCGTTCCCTCCACCGCCTTTGAGGATACCTTGAGTTTGGCCGTGATTTTTCCCCTCCGGGAGGAGACATCCACCATTTCTCCGGTGTTCATTCCCAGTTTTTCCACGTCCTTGTCGGATATTTCCACAAAACATTCCGGTGAAAGCTGGTTAAGGCCATCGGTTCGCATGGTCATGGTGCCGGTGTGATAATGATATAGAACCCGTCCCGTGGTGAGGATAAAGGGATATTTCTCATCGGTCAGCTCTGCCGGTGGGGTGTGTTCAATGGCATGAAACATGCCTTTTCCCCTTGTAAACTGGGCGGTATGCAGAATGGGCGTTCCTGGGTGATCTTCATCGGGGCAGGGCCAGTGAATACCGATTTTATCGATTCTCTCCCAGGTGATGCCTCTATAGGATGGGGTTACCTGGCAGATTTCTTTAAAAATCTCGTGGCTGTTTTCATAGGTCATTTCATAGCCCATTCGAGTGGCAATGCCGCAGATTATTTCCCAGTCCCGGCGTGCTTCTCCCGGTGCTTCCACGGCTTTTCTGACCCGCTGAACTCTCCGCTCTGTATTGCTAAAGGTGCCGTTTTTTTCAGCAAAGCAAAAGGAGGGCAATACCACATCCGCCATTCGGGTGGTCTCTGTTTCAAAAATATCCTGGACCACGAGAAACTCTAGATTGGCAAGGGCTTTTCGGGCATGGTTCAGATCAGGGTCTGACATCATTGGGTTCTCTCCAATGATGAACAGAGATTTTAAGTCGCCTTCATAGGCTTTATTAAACATTTCCGTTGCGACCAGTCCTGGCGTGGGGCTCATGTCCGAGACATTCCAGGTTCGCTCTAAATTATTTCTGACCTCATCGTTATTCACTGGCTGGTAGGCTGTGAATACATTGGGCAGCCCGCCCATGTCACAGGCGCCCTGGACATTGTTCTGGCCGCGCAAAGGATTGACCCCGCCGCCTGGCTTGCCCAAATGGCCGCAGAGCATGGAGAGGTTTGCCAGGGATTTTACATTGTCCGTGCCGCAGATGTGCTGGGTAATGCCCATGCAATAGAGAATAGTGGCAACAGGGGCATTGGCAAATTGTCTGGCCACATCAACAATATCTTCTCCTTTAATACCGGTGATGGATTCAACATACTCGGGCGTATATTTTTCAACGGTAAGTTTCAGGGCATCGAAGTTTTCAGTTCTTTTTTCAACGAAGGTTTTATCCTGGAGGTCTTCCTTGATGATCACATGCATCAACCCATTGATCCAGGCGATGTCGGTGCCGGGAAATGGCCTGAGCCAGCTGTTGGCATGATCGGCCAATTTGACCCGCCGGGGATCGATGAGATAAAGCTTTTTGCCTTTCAGTACGGCTCTTTTGACAAAAGAGGACAATACCGGATGGTTTTCCGTGGTATTGGACCCGGTGACAAGGATCATGTCACTTGTTTCAATATCTGCGATGGTGTTTGTCATGGCACCACTTCCAAATGCTGCAGCCAGACCGGCTACGGTGGAGCTATGTCAGAGCCTTGCACAATGGTCGATATTGTTTGTCTTTAATACGGCACGGGTAAATTTTTGTGCGATATAATTGTCTTCATTGGTTACCCTGGCCGAGGTGAGAACCCCCAGGGTATCTGATCCAAATTCTTTTTTGATGTCTGTGAATTTTTCTGCCACAAGTGTGAGCGCTTCATCCCAGGACGCTTTTACCTGTTTCCCATCCTTTTTTATTAGGGGCTGGGTAAGGCGGTCCTTGGAACTAACAAAATCAAAGCCGAATCGGCCCTTGACGCAGAGGCTTGAATTGTTGGGGGGTAAATCCACATCCGCCCCGTCAATCTTCACAATAATATTGTCCTGGACAAATAGATCCATTTGACAACCCACTCCGCAAAACGAACAGGTGGTCCGGACGGTATGGGTATCTTTAAACCGGTCATCCCGGAATGCTTTGTCCGGGATCAGCGCTCCCACAGGACAGGCCTGGAGACACTCACCGCAGAAAACACAATCGGAATCTTTTAGAACGGCATCATTGTTGGCAATGATTTTAAGGTCCTTGCCCGCATATCCAAATTCAATGGCATTGTTCACCTGGATTTCACAGCAGGCTTTCACGCATCTCCCACAAAGGATGCACCGGGAAAAATCCCTTATGATAAAGGGGTTGACCCGTTCAGTTTCATATTGACACCCATTCAGGGGCATGCCCTTTGTTTTGACCTGGTATCGATAGGCAAGATCCTGGAGTTCGCAATCGCCCCACA
>CAXHYW010000617.1:0-3209 GCA_964021475.1 uncultured Desulfobacteraceae bacterium
AACGCAATTGCCGTGGAAAATGGCAGGGCCTGTATTGAAAAACTTAAAACCGTTACGCCCGACGTTCTTGTACTTGACCTGATGATGCCAGAACTGGACGGATTCGGAGTATTGAAAATATTACGAAGCGATCCCTTAACCATGTCACTTCCGGTAATTATAGTAACAGCAAAAGACCTGACGCGTGAAGAAAAGAACCAACTTAATCAATATGTTGTATCTGTCCTTTACAAAAGCAATTTAACATCCCAGAACCTACTTGAAGAAATTGGGGCCTACCTTCGAAAAATCAAATCACCTTTGATCACTGAACCTATCTCACAAAAATCAGTTAAAAAAAGAATCCTGGTGGTTGAAGACAATAAGGCTGCGATTGTTCAAATCAAAATGATTCTTGAGCAGGAAGGTTATGAAGTTGATACAGCTCCGGGAGGCAAACAAGCCGAAGAGTATGTAAAGCATACGATACCCGACGGTATTATCCTGGACTTGATGATGCCGGATATTGATGGGTTTGAAGTTTTAGAGAATATTCGAGGCACAAAAAGAACAGCAAAAATCCCGGTTCTTATCCTGACAGCCAAAGACTTAACCCCTGATGATTTTAAAAAACTGAGTGCCAATAATGTTCAGCAACTTGTTCAAAAAGGAGATGTGGAACGAGATGGTCTTTTACTGAAAGTTAAAATAATGATGGGTGAAAAGCAAAAACCCATCCAAATCGTATCTAAAGAACCCTATATTCTCAACCTGGAAAATTTTGAATCCAAAAAGAAAACACAACATGGCGGACTACCAAGAATATTGGTTATAGAAGATAATCTTGACAATCTAATTACCATGAGGGCTGTGCTGAAGGATAATTACATCATTATGGAAGCCACTGATGGAGAAAAAGGGGTTAAAACGACACTAAGAGAATTGCCGGATTTAGTCCTTCTAGACATGGCCCTGCCCGGTATGGACGGATACGCGGCTGTAAAAGAAATAAAGGCTGATAAACAGGGGAAACAAATACCGGTCATAGCCCTTACTGCCCATGCAATGAAAGGTGATCGTGACAAAATCATTTCGGCAGGATGTGATGATTACCTGTCAAAACCCATTGATCCTGCGAAAATATTAAAAACTATTAAAAAGTGGTTGATCAACACCTAATCCCTAAAAAGGATAGAAAATTATGCCTATAATTTTAGCCATTGATGACAGACAAGACAATCTCTTTAGTCTGTCGGCGTTATTGAAAAGTCTGATTCCTGAATGCAAAATTGTAACAGCCTTATCCGGGGCAGAAGGGATAGAAAAAGCCAAGACAGCCCTCCCTGATATTATCCTCCTTGATATTAATATGCCGGAAATGGACGGATTTGAAGTCTGTCAGGTTCTTAAATCCAAATTTGAAACAAAACATATCCCGGTGGTCATGTTGACTGCGGTTAAAACAAGCACGGCTCATCGTGTCAAAGCCTTGGAAATAGGGGCAGATGCCTTTTTATCCAAACCGGTTGATGAGACAGAGCTTGTGGCCCAGGTGAATGCCATGCTTCGAATAAAAAAAGCGGAAGACTATTTGAGAAATGAAAAAGATCTGCTTGAAGAAATGGTTGAACAACGGGTCAATGATCTGGTCATTGCAAATGAGCAATTGCTGTTAGAAATATCAGAAAGAGAGCATGCCCAGTTAACCCTTAGCAAAACGGAAGAGCGGTTTAAAAAAATGATAGAAAAATCACCTCTTCCAATGATAATTACCGATGCGAATCAAGATATCTCTTTCTACAATGACAAATTTACAGAACTTTTCGGTTACACGCTTGATGATATTTCAACTGCGCAAAAATGGTGGGAAACAGCATATCCTGATGCGGAATATAGAACTAAGGTACAGCAGTCATGGGAAACAGCTATTAAAAAAGCGAAAGCGAACAATACCGATATTAAAATGCAGGTATGGGATTTAACCATAAAAGACCGAAGCACAAGAACCTGTGAGTTTTATATGGTTCCATTGGGTGATGTCTCTCTAATCATTATGAAAGATATCACTGAAAAAAAGAGAACAGAACATGACCTCTGGGAATCAAAAGATCGCTTTCATAAAATTTTTAACAGCCAGCTTGATGCAATTTTTGTATTGAATGGCGATAAGAATCCAATTGTAGTCGAGTGCAATTGGGCGGCTAACAAAATTTTTGGCTATACCACAGATGAAATCCTTGGCAAACCTGTCAATCACCTTCACATTGATGAATTTCATTTGAAAAAATTTCAAACTATGCTCTACCAGAACGTTGAAAAGCATGGGGTTATAAAAGATGTTTCTTTTTCCATGAAGCGGAAAAATGGCGATATTTTCCCAACAGAGCACACTGTTTTAGAAATCAAAGATGATCAAGGGGAAAAGAGCGGATGGATTTCAATCGTCAGGGATCTTTCAGAGAGAATGGCACTTGAATCTCGTTTGCGACAGGCCCAGAAAATGGAATCCATCGGTACGCTTGCAGGGGGGATTGCCCATGACTTCAATAATATTCTCACATCAATTATCGGGTTTTCTGATCTTGCATTGAGCGCTGCGGATAAAGGATCTGATCTGGAAGATGATCTTAATGAAATACACATGGCCGGTTTACGTGCAAAAGACCTTGTAAAGCAAATACTCACCATTGCGCGGCAATCCGATGAAAAGGTCGCTCCTTTGAGAGTTGACAGTATTGCAAACGAAGTGATTAAATTTATACGATCTTCCATTCCCACCACCATTGAAATACAATCAAAGATTGATAGCAAAACCCCGATTATGGGAAATCCGACTCAAATCCATCAAATCTTTATGAATCTTATCACCAATGCCGCCCATGCAATGGAAAGCAATGGGGGTGTTCTTAATGTAAATTTGGAAGATTTTTATTTTGATGACAGGGCGGTATTGCAATACCCCAATTTAAAACCGGGTAACTATAATAAGATTTCAGTATCCGATACAGGTACTGGAATTCCACCAGATATTATTGGTTCAATTTTTGAGCCCTATTTCACCACCAAGGATCGCGGAGAAGGGACCGGATTGGGGCTGGCAACTGTTCATGGGATTGTTGAGTCTTATGGCGGGACAATCACCATTTCAAGCAACATAGGAAAAAGAACTCTATTCACAAAGATCGGAAGAGCGTCGTGGAGGGAAAGAGTGTGCCTCTATGTGTAGATCT
>CAXHYW010000618.1:0-3207 GCA_964021475.1 uncultured Desulfobacteraceae bacterium
TAATTTATCTTACGAAATGTATCACGAAAAAATCATTAGTAGTTTGTTTTTAAAATTGTAAGAATCGCCCGATGGGTTTATTCATTACGCGACCCGTTGAATTGAATTGCGATTTTTTTTAGTTTTGGAGAGAGCCATATGAAACTGACCATCGGAAAAAAGTTAACCATCTGTTTTTTATCGCTTGCCCTATTGGTCCTTTTGTCAGGATTGGTCGGTATTATTGTTTTGAATATGGTTTCGGGGTCTGCCGATACAGTGGCAAAAGAGAAAGTTCCTGTTCAATATACGGTTATGAAAGCCAATACGATTGTTGAAACAATAAAAGGAACTATTACAGATTATATAAGTTCGACCAGCGGTCTGGACGAAAAAAACAAAAATCTCACCGACCAACTTGACGAATTTGATATGTGGGTCACAATGTTGAAACTGGGGACTGGTTCTGAAAAATTTAAAAAATCCAATGCTGGCGCTATTTATAAAAAAAACAATCTGACAATCATTGTTCCCCAGGGCTCAGAAGTCCTTTTGGCTAAGGTGGATGCGCTTGCCAAAGAAAGCATCATATTCAGGACCGGCTGCAATGAGCTTGTGTCCGCCCATAACAAGTTTTTGAGTTATTCTGTCACCCTGGAAGGGAGAAACTATGATTTGCCGTCATTTCTCAGGATTCTCCGGGAAGACCATTTGAGCTGGGTCAAAAGCCTTCGTGATGTTGTCAATGGGACGAATGTATTTAGAGGTATCACAGACCCCGAAAAGGGTCTTGTTGGGGAATGGATCAATACCTATATGGTCGAGGATAAAGCCTTAATGAAGCTGGTATCCGTCATGGACAAATATAATAAAAAATTGATGAAGTACGCCGTCACCATAAACTCAAAAGAGACCTATGAACAAAAATCGAAATATTTTAGCCGGAGCAAAGGTGCTACTTCCAGGATTGAACAAACCTTTGGAAAGATGCATGCGCATATTAAACCGGTGTATGAAAAACTTGAAGCCACCAAGCAGGAAAAAACCCAGGCATTAAATCAAGCGGCGGCAAACATAACAAAAAATTTAAATTTGCTGGTTCTGGGTGCTGAAAAAGAGATGGCAGAGGCAATGATCTCTTCTGAAAAAATTGAAACCACCGGGACCTCATTTCTGGTTATCCTGACCCTTGCGGCTGTTTTGATTGCCCTCATCCTTGGTATCCTCATCAGTCGGTATCTGACCAAAAATATCACGGCCCTTGCAAACGTCACCAAAGAGATTGCCGCGGGTAACCTGCAAAAGACCGTGGAGATCAACTCCACGGATGAACTTGGCGGTCTTGCCAAGGATACCAATGCCATGACAAAAAATTTAAGGGAAATGATCGGCAAGGTTACAGACTTTACGGTCCAACTCACCCAATCTTCCAATGATTTGACAGCCTTGTCCACCTCCATGTCCGATGGTGCATCCAATATGACGGATAAATCAGAAACTGTTTCTGCAGCTGCAGAAGAGATGAGTGCCAATATGAACTCGGTCGCTGCCACCTGCGAGCAGGCCGCCACAAATGTCAATACGGTTTCCATTGCGTCCGAGGAGATCAATGCCTCGATTACAGAAATCGGGACAAATTCAGCCAAGGGAAGAACCATTACCCAGGAGGCTGTTGACAGAGCAGAAAGTGCCACCCGCAAAGTAAATGAACTGGGAGAATCTGCTGCGCAAATAAATAAGGTCACCGAGGTGATTTCCGAGATATCTGGACAGACAAATCTTTTGGCACTCAACGCAACCATTGAGGCTGCCCGGGCCGGGGAAGCCGGGAAAGGGTTTGCAGTTGTTGCCTCAGAGATAAAGGCCCTGGCGATTCAGACGGCCGAGGCAACCAATGATATTAAAAGTCGCATCAGCAGTATTCAAAACAATACCACTGAAACCATCGCGGAAATTAAAGGGGTCTCCCAGATTATTGAAAGTATTAATCTGATTGTGGAAACTATCGCAACAGCAGTTGAAGAGCAGTCTGCCACAACCATGGAGATATCCACAAATATGGGTCAGGCATCCCAGGGGCTCCAGGAGGTCAATGAGAATGTGGCCCAGAGCTCGGGTGTGGCCAGTGAAATCGCAAAGGATATTGCCAACGTAAATATTTTCAGCAAAGAGCTTTTTACCAGCAGTGATCAAGTCAAACATAATGCCTCAGACCTGAAAACCCTTGCCAACGGTTTGCAGGAACTTGTGGATCAATTTAAATTATAGACAAGGCTTTATCTGTTTGTATAAGGGAAAAAAGTATCATTTAACGATTTTATAAGGAGGAAGACATGCAAAAAAAGACGTTATCACTTATTCTCGGTATGGTCATGGTTATGGTGTTCAGCTCGACAGGTTTTTCAGAATCTTTGACCCCCCAGCTTTGCAAGGAAAAAGTAATTGCAGCGGCTGAACTGGTCAAAGCCAAAGGGGCTGGTGCTTTTCCTGAACTGAAAGATCCGGAAGGCCCTTTTAGATTTGGGGGCGGTGCCGGATATATCTGGGTTCATAATCTTGACGGCATCATGGTAATGCATCCCATTAAAGCCTCTTTGGAAGGCAAGGGCCTTCTGGATATGCGGGATACAAATGGTGTCTACTTTTTTGTGGCATTTAATGAACTGGTCGAAGAAAAAGGCGCTGGCTGGGTCCCCTATGCATGGCCAAAACCCGGTGAAAAAGAAAGCTCTTCCAAAGTATCCTTTGTCATGCTTGTGGAGAATGGCGGGAACGAGTATGTTGTGGGCAGCGGGATGTATGATGCGACAGCAGAAGATATTAAAAAACAATTTCCAGGAGATGCCGTTTACGAAGAATAATAGAATAGTTTGAAAATTTTGGGCCATTTAAGGATGCATTTTCTTAAATGGCCCTTCTTATTTTACAGCCCTGTTATTTGAGGTACAGTCCCGGTGATATTATAAGGGAAATGCTCGTAAAAATTGAAATAAATATTGCCCAATAATTCTCTTATGTTATACTTACCATTTAATGAAAAAATTTTAGTTTATGTATTAATATATTTAGGATTAATTTTATGTGTTTAGCAGTTCCGTCAAAAATTGTTAAGATCAATGATACTGTAGCAACTGTGGATGTGGATGGGGTGACCCGGGAAACAAGTCTTTTACTTTTAGAGGATGCAAAAATCGGGGATTACGTGATTGTCCATGCTGGCTTTGCCAT
>CAXHYW010000619.1:0-3207 GCA_964021475.1 uncultured Desulfobacteraceae bacterium
CGATCAACGCCGAGAGATCGTCCATCTCATCGGGGTGGGCCGGGTCATCCAATAACGTTGATAAATCATCAAGTTCTAGCACTTCATCTTTATTTGTTTCGTCCTTATTTGGGCCGTTTGCCCTGGGGATTTCCGGGTCGATAAGAGCAGATAAATCATCTAATTTAAGTTTTGTTTTTAGAGATGATTCCATCTCTTCAGGAAGATGTTTCTCTGAAATATTTTCAACATCTACAAGGAGGGTATCCTCTATCAAATCATTGAGATCATCCACGTCTATGTCACTTTCTACCAATAGATCAACGGATGGGTCTTGGGAGTCAAACATCTCGGAGTAATCCTGTTGTGCCGTATCTCCGAGTTCAGGAAGGCTCATATCCGGGTTGATTTCATCCTGAGTAAAAATTTGTGCGGCCTTGCGTGCCATTTCCCTTGTTTGGGGATCAGGGAGTCTGTGTCGGTTCATTTCCTGAAGTGCACTGGCGATATTATTCATGGCCACCGCTTTTTTTTCTTCAGCATCCGCCCTTTTTTCTATGGCAATTGCTTTTCTTTCCTCGGCCACTGCTCTTTTTTCATGGGCCGTGGCCACTCTACTTTGTTGAATTGCGATATCATCAAACAATGATTTAATTAGGCTTAACCCATCCTTGCTGACACGAATGTCTTCATTGGGTTGTTCCATAAAATGGGGGTTCAGAGTTGTGTTATGGTCTGTCCCAGCATTCTTTTGTGCGTTGGTTTTCAGCTCTTGATCAATCTCTGATGGCAGCATGCCTGCCTCTAAAGATTCTTTTATTTTAATAAGAAGCGGAATGGTGTTTCGTGAATAACACTGCTGTCCGTCAACGGGCTCAAAGGGTAACCATGGGCTAAACCGATTCAATATGAATTTTATGGTCGAGATGCCTGAATTTAATTCATGTGTGATGTCTATAATTGTTAATGGTTTATCCTGGATCATTTTTACCTCATTTAAACCGGATTATTGGTTTTTTCCTTCCTGTAATGCGCCTGTAAGATTCGTTGGGATACCCCAATGCAATGACGGCATGTATCCTCTCCCCTTTAGGGATATCAAGATTTTTTTGAATCGTCTTATCGGCTTTCATGGCCTCAACGGCAAACCCGATAAGGCAGGAACCAAGTCCCATTGTGTGGGCAGCTAGCAAGATATTCCCCGCTGCAAGCATGGCATCTTCCTTGGGGCAGCTAGCTTCTCGGCCAGAACCTATGAGAATGCAGGCAGTTGCGCCGTGGAAAAGCCGGTCAATCTGATGGTTTTCCATCTCGTCCATGGCCTCTTTAACAGAAGAATAGTATTCTTTATGATAGTCATCAAGGGCTTTTATTCCGACTAATTTAAGAGATTTTCTGAGAAAGAAATTTTCA
The DNA here is from genome assembly GCA_964021475.1 of uncultured Desulfobacteraceae bacterium. GTDB lineage: Bacteria > Desulfobacterota > Desulfobacteria > Desulfobacterales > Desulfobacteraceae > NBML01. The sequence goes on from CAXHYW010000619.1 coordinate 1,393, forward strand.
GCTTTTTTATTCAGATTTTGAAAGAAGTGCTTGATGTTAATCCCCAATGCCGCAACGGTCTGTTGGGTGGATAGGCAGGTAAATGTCCATTCCTGACTATTGGTTCCAGAGGGTGCAAGGGTTGCAAATTTTATCAGATCCCTTAGTATCTCAGGTGGCACATTTTTTGTTTTAAAGTTTCGACAAGATCGTCTGGATGCCATGAGGCTGGCCAGATCTTTTGTGGGGAAACCGCCATATTTCATCCATTTTTTGTCCAGAGAAAAGGTTTCAAAGGATACCATCTCATTATCAAGCGCTCCCACTTGAATGGCATCCTCTGGACAAACTGCCATGCAATGGCCGCATGAAAGAGAAGTTTCCCCCGTAATAGTTGCAACCCCATTGATAAGGGACAGGGTGTCAGACGGACAGACGGTAATGCAAAGTTCACACCCTGTGCACTTTGCTGTATCAATAACAATGGTCACCTTTCTTGGATTCATTTTGGGATCCTGATAAATTTATTAAATACTATATAGTTATCATAAAATTCCAAACACAGAAAGACATATCTATCTGTGTTCTAAGAAAATTTAAGAAACCTATGAACTTTGGAATCATAGAGTATCAAGGCACTTTAAGCAAATGACAGACAATGGTTTTTTAATTGAAAGAGTAAATTGTTTGACACTGTTTTTTTAACTTGTTATATTGATGGTAAGTAAAAATTCAAACCTAAACATAAGCTCCAGAAAATTGTTACGCCAGAAACATCAATTAGCAAAGCTACAAATTTAAGTATCTGCTTTGAAAAGAAAATTGACGAATTCTAACCAATATTGACTGGCAGCATCTGCCTCCTTGCTGCCTCTGGGAGGGTAAAATGGCCAACAAAGCGAATCCAAAATCTTTAATACACCATGTTGATGCAGTGAAGAAGGGAAAAAAGGTTTTTGAAGACGCCTTTCAAGGCGTTTCTCGAATGATTCTGGATGCAGGTATTCAGAAAATCACTGTCAAAGGAAAGACCACCTACCAATTTGATCTGTTCAGCCAGGGGAAAAAACATCTGATTGGCATGTACGATGAAATCAACAGCCTTGTTTCATTTGTAAAGGATGCGTCGGAAGGGGGGTCTTCCAGGGAGATGGCCTTTGTTTTGGTAGGAGAACCCGGCAATGGCAAAACCTTTTTGGTGGAATACCTGTGTTCACGATATCGGGAATTTTTAACCGTTCCCCAGAACAGAAAACATACGTTCCGGTTTATTAATCTGGACAAACTAGGGGGGTATGGAAAGATCTCTTTTATTGAATCTCAGACCTATGAAGATCCCATGATTCTTGCCATGAGCCTCCATGAAACAAAAGATCAATCCATGGAATACTTTAGTAAAAATTTTAAATTCACCACCAAACAAATAGATGATCTCTATAATAAATATCGTCCCCTGGGAGCCTGTTCCGCCTATATCTGGAACCAGATCCGGGAATTTTGTGACAACGATATTACCAAGATGCTTTCTTTTATAGAAATTACCCAGGTCCCGCTCATTGAAAGTCTTGGGACCATTACCGGTAAATATCCTGCCAAGGATAAAATTACCTCATCTGCTGTGGATCTGATGGGTGAAGAATCCATCCAGCGGCTGCTTCATATTTCAGATTCCAATAACCCCTATCGGTTTGATTTAAGAAGGGGGGCTCTTGCTCGGGTTGCCGGTGGCGGGATCCACTTCAGTGATGAAATTTATAAGAATAAAAAGGATCTGGTTCAGGTTTATCTCGGGGTGATCCAGAACCGGACCATTGAACTGGACGGCTTCAAGTGGCC
>CAXHYW010000620.1:0-3205 GCA_964021475.1 uncultured Desulfobacteraceae bacterium
TAACCCCTTGTTATTTAAGAAGATTTTGTCCACTTAATTGAAATTCCATTCCTTATCTTTGCTATTATTGAAATCAATTTCATTGAGCTTATTGATCACTTGGCGTAGATGAATACCTGATTTCATATAATTGTAATTATTGGCAAAAACTTCATGGACCAACAATGTCCGCTTATTGCCAGTAGAAAGGTCTATGTTTGATAATGTAGGGAATAATTTACGATCAACAAACTCAAGCAATTCATCTCCAGTCATGCCCTCGTCATCAGCTGCCCATTCATCCCAATGCATTTCGTCAGGTATAGGTGAGGTGTAATCATCTTGAAGAAGCTCCAACTCCTTGTCCTTATCGCTGAATATTTTTAAAAACAGCATCCATCCTAATTGTAGAATACGCAGCTCATCACTACCCGTACCTGTGTCCTGCCGCATAATGTTGCGAGCTGATTTTACAATACCGCTTACATTTGTCATTAATTATTGCTCCAGTGTTATCATATTTAGTCTTGCAATTTATGCGGCGTTATAAATTTCTTTTTCCAGTTTCGCAAGCTCTTTGAGATACTGTTTTTTACCGCCAAATAATTTGACTATTTCTACCGGGGAACCAAATTGATTAATGGGCGTCACTTGCAGTATTTTCATATCCTCTATGTTTTCTATTCCTTCATCGGCATATTTATCAAGTAGTGCTTCCAGTACCATTCGAGCCTGTTCCCCATGCTTTGTGAAATAATTTCGTTTTTTTACATTTTTAGCTCGTTCTTTCCTGGTCAATGGGAGTTGATCGAAAGCGGTATGGCAGATCAGGTCAAAGATATCCATTTCCTTATTAATGGATTCTTTCAGGTTTTCAAAGATAACGCCTTGCTCTTCAAGCTCTTGAATAATGGCTTGTTTTTTTTCTGTTGCATTCCACTTGTTCAAAAAATCATCCAGAGATTGATATTGTTCTCGAACCTTTTTCCTTGTGTAATCTTTAAGGCTGCTAGTGATCAGTTTCCCGTCCGAATCCATATACTGAATACGCTCGTTTAGTACAGCCACATTTACACCATTTACATAATATTTGGCTCTGGGTTCTTCGATAATATCTCCACCATCAATAATATCATCGGGATCCACAAATGGCGGGTCAAAAATAATTTCATCACCACCATCATCAATTATTGATGTATCATCATCTATTTCATCTTCTGGTGATTCAAATTCATCTCCCTCATCCAGAACCTTAATCCTAACCGGATCTCCATCGAATTCAGGATCTGCAAACAGGTCTGTCACATTTCTGAAATCCATTATTGTAAAAAACGTTTTGCCATACTCTTCATTGATGCGTGTACCGCGCCCAATAATCTGCTTAAACTCAGTCATAGAGCCGATATTACTATCGAGTACTATTAATTTACAGGTTTGGGCATCAATACCTGTTGTCATCAGTTTTGAGGTCGTTGCAACAACTGGATACCTTTCCTCGGGATTGATGAAGTTATCCAACTCAATTTTACCCTCTTCATTGTCACCTGTAATCTGCATGACAAACTTGCTGTTCTTTGCCATTAAATCACTATTTTCAAAGGCAATAGCGGCTCTCATTCTTTGGGCATGGTCAATATCAACACAGAAAATGATGGTTTTGTCGAAACGGTTTGTTTTTTTAAGATATTGTGTAACCTTTTTAGCCACAATTTCAGTTCGTTCATCAATCACAAGGTTCTTGTCAAAATCTTTACGGTTATAAATCCGGTCTTCAACTAATAAATCATGTTTGTCTCTTTTCCCTTCCGATGGCCGCCAACCTTCAAGATCAACATTTATACCCACCCTAAAAACCTTGTAGGGAGCCAGAAAACCGTCTTGAATACCTTGCTTCAAAGAATAGGTATAGATGGGGTCTCCAAAATACTCTGTATTCGAAATAGTTTCTGTCTCTTTAGGGGTGGCTGTTAGGCCAATATGGGTTGCATTGCTAAAGTATCTAAGAATTTCACGCCAAGCACTGTCTTCAGCAGCACTTCCCCTGTGGCACTCGTCAATAACAATCAAATCAAAAAAGTCAGGGCTAAATTCTCTATAAGCGTCCTTATCTTCATCATAATTGGTTAACCCCTGGTATAGAGCCAGATATATCTCATAGGATTTATCTATTTTCTTTTTTCGTATGACTGTCATCTTGTCTTTAAAATGACGGAAGTCGCCACGTTTTGTCTGATCGATCAATGCATTGCGGTCAGCAAGGAAAAGAATGCGTTTTTTAGTTTTATTTTTCCATAAACGATGGATAATCTGAAAGGCTGTATACGTTTTTCCAGTCCCCGTTGCCATGGTTAATAATATTCGGTTTTCCCCTTTTGCAATGGCTTCTACAGACCGGTTTATTGCAATTTGTTGGTAATACCGGGGCGTTCGCCCTGAACCATCGAAAAAATAATCTTGAGAAACTATCGTTTCCTGCTCTTTAGTCTTGATGCCTTTATATTTTTTGTAACGTAGCCATAGATCTTTTGGTGAGGGGAATGCACCAAGCGAGAGTTCTTTTTCAATTTTTCCACTGCTGCAAGTGCGGTCATGTTCATAAAAACCATCACCATTACTGCTGTATACGTTTGGGATATCCAAGATATTTGCATAATTTAGAGCTTGCTGAATACCAGCGTTCATTGAAAGCTTATTGCTTTTGGCTTCAATAATGGCGATAGGGATATTAGGCTTATAATAGAGAATATAATCCGCTCGTTTTCTTTTCCCTCGGGCTGTTAGATTTCCTTTTACAAAAATACGACCATCTGTAAATGAGACCTCTTCTCTGATTTGGGTTGTTAAATCCCACCCTGCTTTTATTAGGGCCGGTTGAATATACTTGGTGCATATGTCACGTTCCGAGAGTGCTTTTTTTGAAGTCATGATCAGTCCTTTTGAAATTGGAGTACCAAATACAAAATGATTAAAGATTCAATATCAATATCAACGATCCTTGTAAATCAAATATCTGATAAAATAAAAAAATATGAAAATAAATGATTCTTACATAAGAATAGCATCAACATTTTAACGGAAAACGGTTTTGATTTGTATCAGTATCTTTAAAGTTTTTACACTGCGGACTATTTATATTAGGCTTTTCCATAAACCCTGAAATTAAAAGAGTGAACTATTATTAATAGTCCTGACTGAAAGACATTTTACATTCCCATACATATAGCCC
>CAXHYW010000621.1:0-3193 GCA_964021475.1 uncultured Desulfobacteraceae bacterium
GGGCCGGCACCAATGATCAGGATTTTTTTTATGTCGTTACGCTTTGGCATGTTTCATCATCTCTGCAAATTGGTTAAAAAGATAGGCGGCATCATGGGGTCCCGGGGATGCTTCCGGGTGATACTGGACGGCAAAGGCTTGAACCGTGTCGTTTTTAAGTCCCTCGAGGGAATCTTCATTCAGATTGATATGGGTTAGAACGGCATTTTCTTTACCCAGACTGTTGAGATCCACGGCAAATCCATGGTTCTGGGAGGTGATCTCCACCTTACCGGTGGCAAGATTTTTCACGGGCTGGTTGCCACCCCTGTGACCAAATTTTATTTTCAGGGTTTTACCGCCCATGGCAAGGCCCAAAAGCTGCATACCCAGACAGATACCAAAAATAGGTACAAATCCCAGCAGTTCCCGGATGGTTGAAACTGCATAGGTGATCGGCTCCGGATCCCCCGGGCCGTTGGACAGAAAAACGCCATCAGGGTTCAGGTTTCGTATGGTTTGGGCGGATGTTGTTGCCGGGACCACCAATACTTCACACCCTTCTTTTTCAAGACAGCGGATAATATTGTATTTAATTCCGAAATCAAGGGCCACAACCGAGTGCTTTTTGCCTTTATGATGCCAGATCAGAGGATCTGCAAGTTTTTCAATATTCACATAATCCGGCTGGTTATGTTTCCAGAAATAGGGTTTCTTTGTGGTAACCTTCTCCACAAGGTCGCTGCCCTCCATGGAGGGAATTTGACCGGCTCGTTTTACCAGGGAATCAGGATCCAGGTCTTTGGTGGAGATAATGGCCCGCATGGCTCCGGATTTCCGGATATGCCGGGTCAGGGCCCGGGTATCTAAATCCTCAATTCCTAGGACATGTCCCTTGATCAGATAATCGGCCAGGGTGCCCTTGGATTGAAAATTGCTGGGAAAGTCCTGGTATTCTTTGACAATAAAGGCGGCTACCTGTATCCGGTCCGATTCAATATCTTCGGGGTTGACGCCATAATTTCCGATCAAAGGGCAGGTCATTGTCACCATTTGTCCTGCATAGGACGGATCTGTCAGGATTTCCTGGTACCCGGTCATGCTTGTATTAAAGACCACCTCACCCGTGGCTTCCCCCTGTCCTGTAAAACTTCTGCAGGGAAAGGTTCTGCCATCTTCCAGGGCTAATAATGCTTTCATGTCGATTTACACCTGTCCACGCTTGCGTTGATAGACTCAACTGTTGATATAAATACTCCTATTAAATAATCCGGTTATTCCCCGAATTTTAATCCCATCTATAACCATTTTTGCAAAACGAACCTACTTAATTACCATAAGTTGCGCCCAATTTGCAAGTCTTGTTTATCTCCCCAAATCCACACGCCATCTGTCTTGTTTCTTCTGGTGTTTTTGAAGTCTTTGCGTGAATGGTCATTTGTTTTGTGGTAACCCCTTCTCGTAGCATAAAACCGGTAAACCATTTCGAGAAGCAGCAAAGCATTTATTACATGATGTACATTTAGCCAACTCGCCCTATTTTAACTGGAGAAAACAGTAAAGACATAACAGTTCCTTTCTATTTAATAAACATTTCATCAAGTCGAAAGTATTCCAAAGAGGGTCCTGCCTGTTGGGTAACCCGAACCATTTTTTCGGCCACTTGCTCACCAGAAATGGGACGATAACGCCGCAAACCTGGAATGACAGTTAAAACAGGCAACACAAATCCGCCTATCTTTTCTCCCAGACGCAACGATTCCCGTTGGCCCAGCAACAGAGAGGGCTGGAAAATACTAATACGCTTAAACTTTAACGATTGAATCCTTTGTTCCAGTTCGCCTTTCATTTTCATGTACGGATTCTTACTTTTATATTGTGCGCCACTGGATGAAATTAAAAAATAATGAGGTATGTCATTTTGTGCAGCGATCTGTGCAGCCTTAAACTGATATTCAAGATCAACCTCGCGTTGGGCGGCAATAGAACCCGCCTGCTTGCGTGTAGTACCAAGACATGAGAACAAAAAATCTGCTTTAAACACAGAAGAATAGTCCTCTAAGTGATTGAAGTCGACAATATGATTGACCACCTTTGTGGAGGCATGGTTGACTGATCGACGCGTCAGAGTGATGACTTTGGAGATATGGTCTGCATTTGCCAGTTGGTTTACTAATACGCGCCCAACCAGACCCGTGGCACCTATAACAATGGCTATATGGTTCATGATCTTATTCCTTTGTTAAATTAATGAGAGATTAAGCCTAAAAACTTAGCATAGTTTAAGGATTGTCAACCAGCATCGGATTCACGGCGGCGGAACCGGCATGGACGCCTGAAATCACTGGTGTGTCAACGTCTCATGTTTTTTTTGTTATACACGGAGGTTTCGGTAATAACTGTCAAATCTTCGTCATTCTTCTCCATATTTGACACCTGTTAACTCTTCAGAAAATGACCATAATCTTTTCGACAGATCTCCATTCAATAATTCCGATTTCACTTTTTGTAGACGAGGGGGGCCTACAAGCCCGTACCTGGGACCATAAAATTCACACGCTTTAACATTTGTCTCAGTAGCTGCTAATAATTGAGGCAGGCATCCCTTGCTCACCGGAGAGGCAATACACCGTGCAATCACGCCCCCAATACCAATGGATTGTTGCCGTTCCGTCCCTGTGAGTCCAGGGTGAGCTGCGACTGAAATGGCGCTTGAACCAACACTATCAAATAATTTTTGAAGCTGTGCCATAAACAAAAGGTTTGCTAATTTGCTGTCCCCATAAGCTTTAAATCTGTCATATTTTCGTTTTTCCCAAGTAAAGTCGTCAAAATCAATGACGCCGGATTTATAAGCCAAACTACTAATAGTGACCACTCGTGAATTATCGGTGTCCTTTAAGACTTTGAATAATCTGCCGGTGAGCGCAAAGTGCCCTAAGTGATTGGTTGCCATATGTATTTCTGTACCATCGGTCGATCTTTGCAGATTCTCTAAATTCACCACTCCCGCATTTAATAACAATATACTCAGTTGTTTGTATCGATCATTAAACGTTTCAGAAAATTGTTTGATAGAGTCTTTGTCAAGCAAGTCTAAAGGGATCACATCGCAGGTTGCATTAGGAACTTGCTTTTTTATGGATTCAATGGCTTTACTGCCTTTGTCTTCACTTCGACAGGCAATGACAACAATCGCTCCTTTCTTGGCTAG
>CAXHYW010000622.1:0-3192 GCA_964021475.1 uncultured Desulfobacteraceae bacterium
TCTACACATAGGGGCACACTCTTTCCCTACACGACGCTCTTCCGATCTTGTAAACGGGTAATATTGATCCAGGTACATTTTTTTGGTCGTTGCATCGAATTTGAGAATCCCCAGGTTAGTGACCACAGCCATGGGGCCGCCCCGCTTAAACCCTGCCTCCTGGCGTGAGGTGCCCCCTGAAATCCATCCCGGACTTGTAAAATAATCCAGTTTTTTAACAAATCTGCGATATTCGTGCTGCATGAAGACAATTACCCCATGGGCCAGGCTTGCGGCATCACAGGCTCCGCCGGATCCTGGAAACCGCTGTTTGGGATCTTCATATGTTCCCAGCATTGTGGAATTCAGATTTCCGTAACAATCGATCTGGGCGGCACCGAGAAAAGCAATGGTCCTAAATTTCGGATGGGTAAGGATGCTCAAGGCATCTGCCAGGCTGGAATTGACCGAGGTCCCGACCATGACCCTGGGATCTGCAACAGCCAGGGGAAGTTCTTCCAGAGACGGGTCAATGCCGCCGGTTTCAAAAAAAACAATCGCGTCAGGCGCATGAATGCGCTTGGCAACTGTTGCCGCCAGCATGCTCAGACCGGTACCGGCAAAAAGGATATCGTTATTCTGAACAAGTCTACCGGCAGCCAATGCCATTATTTCTGTTGCCGTATAAGTATCCACCATGTCTCCTATCGCCTGTCCAGTCCCGGTGCATAGCCCAGGGCAGAGTTTGCTTTTATGTTTAAAAGATCTTTGAATCCCACCTTGGTCAGGTAGTCTTCCATGGTGTCAAACGGATATACCCATTCATCAAGATACCGCCGGAAGCTGTCCGGGGTTTCGGCCACTTTTTTAAACATGTTCAAATGGTTGGGATCATAGTCATAAAACATGTGACAGGCAGTGGGGTGGGCACCAAAAGGCGCGGGCACAATGGCATCCACTATAAAATGGGCCAGGCTGTTTTGATCCGGCTCCCGACGGATATAGTCTTCCGGAACAATCTCTTCACACGAGACGATTACTTTTCGGGCCGCCTTTGCCTGTTCAATATCTGCAAAGGAAAGCCCGTTGATCCGAATCGTTCCCAGTTCGCCGGCATACTGGGCATGAATCAGGGCCACATCCGGGTTAAGGGCGGGAAGCACCACCACCTTTCCGCCATCGTCGTTAAGGGGGTCTTCAATGACCTTGAGCTTGTGTCTGGGAACTTTTCCCTTGCCCCGGCTTTTTTGGGAAAATCCAAATTTGCGAACAATATCGGATTCAAGGCCTGATTGGGTGGCAATAAACGGCAGGCCCAGGGCCCCGGCCATGAAGCGGAGGGTCATTTGATAATTGGAGTAGTCTTCCACCTCAATGGTTTTTTCTTTAAAGGCCTGCTTAAAAAGGATACCCGTGGGGGCAAACCGTGCCACACCGCCATAGGCCAGTTCGATGCGCTCCACGCACCCGGCTCCGATCAGCAGTTCCATACCCTGGCCATGGGAATGCACCACAAGATAAAGGTCTCTTTTTTCCTGGCGGATAATTTCCCGTATGATGTGCATGGGGTTCCGGGTCACTGTAAACCCGCCCAGGGCAATCTGGTCGCTGTTGTCTATAAATTTGGCAACCGCCTGATGGGCGGTCATGATTTTTTCTGTCATTCGTCAGGTTCCTTAATCTTACCCGATATCACGTGTCACTTCGAGCAGCTGGACCAGTTTATCGTTTCGCCATGCCTTGAGTTCATCTATGGATTTATTGGCCACCATCGGCATCTGGTTGACCTCTTTTACCACCGCCTCTATTGCCGACCGTGGAAAAGAGGTCCATGTTTCCATGCTTTCCAGCCGGTATCGATAGGATTGATCAAAGTTCTCAAAAAACCGTTCAATATTGTCGCCAGCCAGATGGGCCCGCATAAAAGGACCGATAAACGGATCCCGGAGACCGCATCCCTTACAGAACGCATTGTCCACATCCTCTGCCGTTGCAACCCCCTTTTCAACCAGGTCCATTGCCTCGCGGAGGACAGCGGCCTGCAGCCGGTTCACAATATATCCGGGTACCTCTTTTTTCAAAATAACCGTTGTTTTACCAAGCTTTTTCATAAACCGGTCCGCGATATCAAGGCTTTGGGGAAATGTGTCCGGCCCGCCGCCGATTTCCACAAGGGGGATCAGGTGGGCCGGTAGAATCGGGTGGACCATCACACAGCGTCCCGGAAGGGTTGCCGCTTTCTGGATATCGGTCATCAGCAGGCCGGAAGCACTGCTGGCAATGATAGCATCCTCCCGGGCGGCTGCATCGATCGCTTTGAATACCTTGTGTTTCAGGGCCAGATCATCAAAAACCGACTCCTGTATATAATCGGCATCACCCACAGCCGTCTCAAGACAGGTGGTCGTGTCGATCCGATTGAGGGCTTGTTCAACCGCATCCGGGCTTATTAACTTATTTTTCTCATGAAACAATAAATTTGAGTGTATGACCCCGAGGGCATTTTCCAGGATCTCTTCACTGATATCATATAAGGTTACCCGATACCCTTTTGATACAAACAGGGTTGTCCAGTCAGACCCGATGAGCCCGGCTCCCACACATGCAATTTTTTGGATATCCATCATTTAATTTCCTTGTTTGTACGGCACTATTTTTAATATAGAAATAAGGTTATGATTCAATCCGGGTCAATGGAACGGCGTCCTTTTTTCTCAAGATACCGGAGCGAAACAATAATGATCATGGACCAGGCCAGCAGAATCAGTAAAAAAATTTTATATTGGGTTACCCCGTAGTGTAACTGCTTGAGACTTATCATCAGGACTGCTGTCAATACCACCAACAGCCATTCAAACCATCGCTGCAGGGTCATAGTGCTGCCTCCTTTACAAGAAGATTGTTTTGCCCGGATTTATGGATAAAGTAGACAATGCCAAGAATACACCATGCTAACAGATGGGTGACCCACTGGGGCAGCTGGATGGCAACCCCCAATAGGGACATGTCTATTCCAGGCGTAAAAAACAAAAATGCACATATTCCCATGAAAAGTCTCAACGGCCAGTTTATTTTAGAGATGATCCACCCTTCGGTGGTGGTGGTCAAGGCGTATATACCTGCAAAGCCCCCCACGATGGCCATGAGAATCTGGTCCCAGGTCCCAGATCGGAAGAGCACACGTCTGAACTCCAGTCACTCCGGAGAATCTCG
>CAXHYW010000623.1:0-3187 GCA_964021475.1 uncultured Desulfobacteraceae bacterium
ATTGGGTGACCCAGGATCCGCTATATCTTAATTATCACGACACGGAATGGGGGGTTCCGGTTCACGATGACAAAACGCTTTTTGAGTTTCTTCTCCTTGAGGGTGCCCAGGCAGGTCTGTCCTGGATCACTATATTAAAGAGAAGAGAAGGATATCGAAAGGGATTTGCCGATTTTGACCCGGAAGCCGTGGCGGGATTCACCCCAAAAAAAATTGACCAACTTCTCCAAAACCCCGGAATTATCCGGAACAAACTCAAGGTGAATGCGGCGGTCACCAATGCCCGGGCCTTTTTAAAGGTGCAAGCGGAATTCGGATCATTTGACGCCTATGCCTGGCGGTTTGTCGACGGACGCCAGATCGTGAACACATTCACCCGCACAGACCAGCCCCCTGCCACCTCAAAGGAGTCCGATGCATTTTCCAAGGATCTGAAACAGCGGGGGTTTAAATTTACCGGTTCCACCATTATCTATGCCCACATGCAGGCCACGGGCATGGTCAACGACCATCTGGTATCCTGCTTTAGATACCATGAGGTGATGGAGACCTCCCCATGATTCTGGTAACCGCCGATCAAATGCAGAGAATGGACCAGAAGACCATCCATTCCTTTGGGATTCCGGGCACGGTATTGATGGAAAATGCCGGCCGGGGTGCCCTTGACATGTTGGTCAGAAAATTTAAGTTTCTGAACGGAAAAGAACTGATCCAGCAAAAAATAGGGATTATAGCAGGACGGGGAAACAACGGCGGAGACGGATTTGTCATGGGCCGGTATCTCATGGAAAAAGGAATTTCCACCACGATTTTCCTCCTGTCCACCCGGGACAAATTAACCGGAGATGCCAAAACCAATATGGACCTGGCCCGAAAACTTATTGAAAAAAACCCAAACTCAGACCTCTTTGAAATTCCCGATGCCGATAGCCTTGCCCGTCACAAATCCCGGATACTTCATCAGGATCTTTTTGTGGATGCCCTTCTGGGAACCGGACTAAATTCCAATGTCAGGGGGGTTTTCAAAGAGGTAATTGAACTTGTGAACAAGTCTGGAAAACCTGTTTTTTCTGTGGACATCCCCTCGGGGCTGGATTCAGACACGGGAGCTATCCGGGGAGTTGCCATAAACGCCACGGCCACGGCCACCTTTGCCTTTGCCAAGGCCGGTCACATCTTAAGCCCGGGAAACCTGCATACCGGAGAGATTAAAATCATTGACATCGGCATCCCCGAATTCATTGTGCAAGCGGAAAATCCCACACTTTTTCTAATGGAAAAAAGTGAGATTGCCTCCCTGTTTGTACCCAGGCCCTTTGAGAGCCACAAGGGCAGCTTTGGCCACCTTCTGGTCATTGCCGGCTCCCCGGGAAAAACAGGGGCCGCCGCCCTTTGTGCCAATGCCGCCATGCGATGCGGGACCGGCCTTGTCACCCTGGGGGTGCCCCGGGAGATCAACCCCATTCTTGAATCCCTGGTGATCGAACCCATGACCGTGCCCCTGCCCCAGACCCCGGACGGCGCTTTATCCGACACCGGCCTTGCCCCCATTCAAGCCCTTTTAAAGGGAAAACAAGTATTGGCACTGGGACCAGGGATTGGAACCGGGACCGCCACCCAAACCCTGGTTCAACAACTGGTAAAAACCACCCGGCAACCCCTGGTCATTGATGCGGATGGGATCAATTGCATTGCCGATCACCTGGAGCTTATCAAAGCCAGAAAAGCCCCCACCGTCCTAACCCCCCACCCGGGTGAAATGGCTGGGCTCACGAAAAAAACAACCAGAGAAGTCCAGGCCGACCGAATCGGGATTGGGTCCCAATTTGCCAGGGAATACCAGGTGATTCTGGTTCTGAAAGGTGCTCAGACCCTTGTCTGCTTCCCCGATGGCAGAACCTTTATCTGTCCCACAGGGAATCCCGGCATGGCATCAGGCGGCATGGGAGATGTTCTCACCGGTATGATTGCCGGATTTATTGCCCAGGGATTTACTGTTGAAGCGGCTGCCATGGCAGGGGTTTTCATCCACGGACTCTGCGGTGATTTCCTGGCAGAACAGACCCGGCTTGGATTTCTTGCCTCGGATATGGTCCGGGTTATTCCCACCCTCATCCACTCTCTTCTGCCATGAAAAAAATAATATGCCACACGGCTGAACAAACCCTGAATCTTGGCCGCCAAATCGGACAAATGGCGCCCCCCCCTTTTGCCATCGCTTTAAAGGGAGATCTCGGGGCAGGCAAAACCACCCTGGTCCAAGGGCTGGCAAAAGGGTTGGGTATTGATGACCGCTATTATATCACCAGCCCCACCTTTAATATCATTAATGAATACCCTGCCAACGCGGTTCGACTATGCCATTTAGATCTTTACCGGCTGGGCTCTGCCGATGAGCTGGAATATATCGGATTTGATGACATTAGGGGACCGGATGCCATTATTGTGGTGGAATGGCCCGGATTCCTGGAAGAGCTGGCCTTTGCCTTTGATCTTGAAATAAAATTTGAGTTTGATGCAGATTATAACCGGGTCATATCGCTTTTACCCTCTGGACATGCAGGTATAAATCTGGTAAGCAAATTGACTTTGTAACTATAATCTAAACTTCTGGAGTTACCATGGCGTTAAGAGTACAAAAATTTGGCGGTACTTCCGTGGCAGATATTGACCGTATCTCCAAGGTGGCCGACCGGGTACAAAAGGCCTATGACAAAGGAGATCAGGTGGTGGTGGTACTCTCTGCCATGTCAGGCGTCACCGACAAACTGATCGCCCTTGCACAACAGGCCTCAGAAAGCCCCGACAAAAGAGAACTGGATGTACTACTTGCCACAGGAGAACAAACAACCGCAGCCCTCCTTGCCATGATGCTCAAATCCCGGGGATACAAAGCCAGATCATTCCTGGGATTCCAGGCAGGTATCCACACGGACACCTCTTCAGGCAAGGCAAGAATTCTGGACATCAATTGCAAAAACATTCAATTGGCCCTTGATCAAGGGAATATTGCGGTTATGGCGGGTTTTCAGGGAGCCGATGACCAAGGAAACATCACCACCCTGGGCAGGGGAGGCTCTGACACCTCGGCCGTAGCCATTGCAGCGTCCCTGAAGGCGGATGTCTGTGAAATTTTCACCGATGTCGACGGGGTCTACACCACCGACCCAAGAATCTGCAGCAAGGC
>CAXHYW010000624.1:0-3173 GCA_964021475.1 uncultured Desulfobacteraceae bacterium
TATTAATCATTTCACGCATTGTTACCTGCCTTTCCCAACGCTTTGGGTCTAATGGCATCAATGATGGGGTTCACAAGGTTGAGCAACAGGATGGCCAGCACGGTTCCATCGGCATATACACCGACGTTACGCATGAGAATGATCATCACGGCAGCACTAAATCCATAGATAAACATAGGAATTGTGTTTACCGGGGAGGATGAATTTTCCGTGGCCAGAAAAAAAGCGCCCAACAGGGTATAGCCGGAGAAAAGATGAATGGCAGGGCCGCCATAAACTTCCGGGTTTGCCATGTTGAAAGCAAATGATGTTATAATGATACCCAGAATAAATGAGAGGGATATCTCCCATCGAATATATCCCCGGAGGATCAGGTAGATACCCCCCAGAATAATTCCGAGTCCAAAGGTGGAACCGATGGCACCCACCTGCTGGCCCATGATCAGGTTTCCCGTGGGGAAAAGATCTGCAACGCCAGCAGCTCCCTGGGACTTCAGGGCGGCCAGTGGGGCAAGAGCGGTGAAGCCAAAATCATAATTAACATAGGCCGCATCAAAGTCAAACATCACCTTCCAGGAAAGCATGAGAAAGGACATGCCGATGAGGGCCGGGTTAAAGGGGTTGGCACCGATGCCACCAAAAATCATCTTTCCGATGACAACTGCGACGAAGGTTCCCACCACCACCAGCCACCAGGGTGAGGTTGCCGGCAGCATGATACCGAAAATCATACCGATAACGGCTGAATCCAGGTCTCCGATGGTGAGCGGTTTTTTGGCCATTAGGTTCATGGCAAGTTCCCAGATCATGGCAGTGGAAATTGATAAAGCCACCACACCCAGGGCCGGGGCACCAAACTGAATAAACCCGAAAAGGGCTGCCGGAAGCAGAGCCAAAAGGATATTCAGGTTCATTTGAAATAGACTGTCTCCATCATGCCAGAAGGGCGCATGGGAGACGGTAAGTTTATTGTTCGTCATTGGCAGTCTCCATTTCTATGCATCTGCTCGAAGGGTCAGCAGTTCATGTTTCCCAAGCCGAATATATTGGTACAAGGGGATTCTTGCCGTACAGACATAGGCACACAGTCCGCATTCAATACAGGATCCAAGGTCAAACCGATCGGCCGCTTCTTCATATTGATCCGCTTCCAGATACCGGACCAGCAAATT
This sequence comes from uncultured Desulfobacteraceae bacterium, assembly GCA_964021475.1. Classification (GTDB taxonomy): domain Bacteria; phylum Desulfobacterota; class Desulfobacteria; order Desulfobacterales; family Desulfobacteraceae; genus NBML01. Next base: position 1,173 of record CAXHYW010000624.1, read on the forward strand.
TACTGGAATGTTGGCCGGACAGATTCGGATGCACTTGCCGCAGTTTACACAGGGGTAATCTGATAATTGGGGAATGATATCCCGGTCCTGAATGATGATGGTGTCCATGTCCGGTCGCACGGGTTGGTGGGGGGTAAAGGTGGCAAATCCCTGCATTGGGCCGCCAACGATAATCCGGTCCCGCTCATTTACATGGAGATTGAACTGGGTAAATATTTTGCTCAATGGCGTGCCAATTGTGGCGTGAACCCGAAAACGTGTGCCGTTTTTACTGATAATGGTCAAGATTTTATCAAAGACCGCCTCTTTGGTCCTAAAGACCCGGGCCAGGGAGACCAGGGCTTCGGCCCGAATAAAGCAAACACCCATGTCTTCAGGTGTCTTACCCGCCGGGAGAATCATATCTAAATGATCTTTCATGATCATGGCCGGCAGGGTGGATGGATAGAGATTGCTGGTTTTTATTACCTGGATGGAATCAAAATTTACCCGGGTGCTGAGCGCCTCCGGTATTGCAATACAAAGCTTGGGTACCTGGGTCATGGCTTTCAGGATTTTAGCACCCGCTTTTATTTCATCCGTGTACATCAACCCTATAAATTGGCTGGTGGTGGACAAAAGATCCGTATCTGCACAGGTGATGACAATGGTTTTGATTTTTATGTCATCATTGGCAAGGATTCCAAAGGGAGGTGCTCCTGGGAGCTTGCGTAGAAACTTATCAGCAAATTTGATGTCCTCTATTGCATCCAGCTTGATTATGTCGGCTTCAGAGGCCGGGTTTTTGTCTGGTTTGATAACAATAAAGGTGGCAATTTTCCCGAAATCATCGGAATAGGAGTCAAAGAGTTTGATGGTCCCTGCAACAGGGGAAATCGTATAGGCAGTGCTGTCATCATAAAGCCTTAACTTTTCTCCTTTTTTGACCGCATCTCCCTTTTTAATCAAGGCCTGTTTTGTGCTGTCAATTGCTTCGGATAGCAAAACAGAGAGGCTTGCCGGTAAAGGGATTGACTCCGGCTCTTTTAGATCTGCTTCAGGAAGATCATAGACGAGCCTTTGGGGGGTTAAAGAAAAAAAAGATCGTTTAATCATAATAAGTCCTTGTTTGGTAAATAGCTTAGGTCATAACTTGCCAGTGATGCAAAAAATTCTGGATTATAAGTTATGACACGAGTTACATTCTACCGGACCTGCGCCATACTCTTCATGGCATCCCTTGCACTGTGCATGAAATGCATCAGTTCTGGATGGTAAGTCTTCATCACCGGTTTCTTCATGGCACTCGCTGCAGTTGTAGGTGTCATCATCTTCAATGTTATGATGGCAGTCCAGACATTCCAAACTATAGGTGTCTGTGTGCGATAAATGGGTGAACAGAACTTTTCCAGCTTTGTTTTGAAACATTAAACGTACTGGGTTATCCGGGACAGGGGATGTGAAAGATGCGTAGCATACAATTCCTGTGATCAAAAGAACGATCATAATAAATACAGCTACTTTTAGGTCTCGTTGTGTTGCCATAATTCTTCTCACAATTTAAGGGTTAGAGTTACGCGACAAACCCACAACTGCGAGCGTATATATACATATTGTAGCTATCTTGGCAAGGAAAAAAAATTTTTACGAGATCTTGCAATGATGTGAATCAGATGGCCTTTTTTTTCTAACAAGGAAGGGCTGGAATTCATCTTTTTGGGTGAGGGATGATTGTTTTTTGCGGATCACAAGGAAAGCTGCCCCAAAGAAGGAAAATCCAAAAATCATGGCAGAAAAGGATTTGTTCAGATGAAGTACCGGTGCCACCTGCTCGCCGATGACGGCACCAAAGATTAATAAAATAATAGGAAAAACATAGAGGAGGAAACTTAAAATCATCATGGGTTTTGTCTCAATTCCAATGACAACCTCGTCTCCTGTTTCAACGTCCAGGGTGTTTTTGACCGTGACGGTCATCTCTTTTGTATTATGGCCTTCGCCACCGCCACAGCTTTCCTTTGA
>CAXHYW010000625.1:0-3172 GCA_964021475.1 uncultured Desulfobacteraceae bacterium
AAAAAAGCGAATATGCACGGACCTTTAATGTCTTTGTTGAAGGGGAATACTTTGAGGTGGGGGTGGATGAGGTCGGTGGATCTCCCGTGATTACCTACGCAGCGCCTGCTGCTGCCGCTCCCGCACCTGTTGCTGCCGCTCTCGCACCTGCTGCTGTCGCCCCTGTTGCTGCTGCCCCGGCAGCGCCCGCACCCAAACCTGTGGCTTCCAAATCGGCTGCTACGGGGACACCGGTGACGGCCCCCATGCCCGGCATGATTATCAAGTATGAAAAAAATGTCGGAGACGCGGTCAATGAAGGGGAGACGGTTGTGGTAATTGAAGCCATGAAAATGGAAAATGCGCTGCCGTCCCCTGCCAGCGGCGTGATCGTTGCCATCAATTATAACAGTGGCGATTCCGTGGCTAAGGGAGATGTGCTGGCTGTGATTGAATAACCTCTATTTTTCTTGACCAGAGATGAACGGTTGGTAAGGAAAGAAAGCGTGTGCCATGCAGCAATGCATGGCACACGCTTTCTTAACTTCGCTGGAACTGCGTCGAAGAAATCATGTTTTTCATCCACATTCTTCTGACAGGTCTGATCATAGGTCTTTACAACCCGATTACAGATCACGTATAATACTCATGGACCATACGCTTAATCCCTTTTTCCATGAGGTGAAATCCATATGCAGGATCAGAAAAATTCAAGATTTTCTTCCACAAATATTTGTAAGGTGTTGATTGCCGCAAACCTGATCTCAAAGGAACAGGCCAGGGGATTGTTGGGCAAGGAAAATAAAGTTAAAGCAATCCTGTGGGGCCAGGGAAAAGATAAAACCCTGACCGGGGAGGCAAAAAAAAGAGCCATTCTCCAGATACCTTTTATCGATGTGGTGTTGTATTTAAAGATCGAGCGTTTGGATCAGCCGGGGAAAATTCTTGATGAAGATTTGATTTATAATGCATTGGCAGCAGCCTTTCGTTTTGAATATATTAAAATTGACCCTTTGAAACTGGAATTAAACCTTGTCACGGGTACCATCTCAAAATCATTTGCCCTTAAACACCTTCTGTTACCGTTAAAAGTGGAGGAAGGCAAGTTGGTGGTGGCTACCCCCGACCCATTCAATTATGAGGCCATTAAGGATGTGGAGATGGTCTCAAAATTGAAAGTCAAAGTGATTGTCAGTTCCAGGTCAGACGTTAAACGATTGATCAATGAATTTTTCGGCTTCCATTATTCCATTTCAGCTGCAGAAGATCTGTTTTCACAAAAAGGGGTAGACCTGGGGAACCTGGAACAATTTGTCAGCCTGGCCTCTTTGGATGACATGCCCGCAACGGATCAGCATATTGTCAATGCGGTCAATCATCTGTTTGCCTATTCTTTTGATCAAAAAGCCAGTGATATTCATATTGAACCCAAACGGGACATCTGTCTGGTGAGAATGCGCATTGATGGGGCGTTAAATACGGTATACAAACTGCCCAAAAAACTTCACAATGCCGTGGTCAGCCGGATTAAAACCCTTTCCGGACTGGACATGGCTGAGAAAAGAAGGCCCCAGGACGGCCGGATCAAAATGGGAAGCAAGGAAACCGAGGTGGAAATAAGGGTTTCTACCATTCCGGTGGCCTTTGGAGAAAAGGTGGTCATGCGGATCATGGACCCGGATATCTTGTTCCAGGATCTGGAGATGCTGGGTTTTTTCAAAGATGACTTTGAACGGTATAAACGATTGATTGCCATGCCCTTTGGGATTGTTCTGGTGACAGGGCCCACGGGGTCTGGAAAATCAACCACCCTTTATTCCAGTCTGCGCATGTTATCTTCCCCCGAGGTGAATATCACCACCATTGAAGATCCCATTGAAATGGTTCATGAAGAGTTTAATCAGATTGCAGTCCAGCCTGCCATTAACGTTACCTTTGACTCGGTGTTGAGAAATATTTTGCGCCAGGACCCGGATATTATCATGGTGGGGGAGATCCGGGATCTTGAAACTGCCCAGGCAGCGGTTCAGGCCGCATTGACCGGTCACCTGGTCCTGTCCACCCTTCATACCAATGATGCGGTTTCAACGGTATTTAGGTTGCTGGATCTTGGCATCCCCCCTTATCTGATCCATTCTTCCCTGATCGGGATCATAGCCCAGCGTCTGGTTAGAAAAATTTGTCCGGATTGTGCCCAGACCTTTGAAATGGATGCCCTGGAATTGGCAGACCTGGGGATTATGGTTCCCCAAAAAGGGCCCATTTTGCTCAGCCATGGAAAGGGATGTGCCAAATGCCGGAATACCGGCTATAGAGGAAGGACCGGGATTTATGAAATTCTTCCCTACTCCGAATCGCTCAAGCGCTTGACCTCTAATGATGCCAGCCTGGAAGTGTTAAGGGCCAAAGCCGTTGAAGAAGGATTGACCCTGCTGCGGCAAAACGGGATTAAAAAAATGCTGGAAGGTCAGACTACCTACCAGGAGATTTTGCGGGTCACCTGGGATCAGTCAACCATATTCCCGGGATAAATATCTCTCTTGGAAGACAGAATCATGACCGTGGCAGAAATGTCCTCTGTATGGAGAATAATCAGCCTTCCTGAATCCAGAGGATCAAGTAGCGGTGCTTTCTTGTCCTTCCAGGACCACCAGTTCGAATCCGATCCGTCAAAGGCAGATTTGTTGGCCTGGAGAATCTTGTATATTTGGCCTGGTTGGACATTGTCCTTGCTGCCCCGGTCAATAAAAGCAATTTGATAATTATTGATCATGACCGTATTCTCTTCTGAACAAATAAGACTGGCCTTGATGGGAGTGGGGTTCTCCTGAACCGATAACAGGGTGTCCCGTTCATAATAGGCCATGATTCTGTCGTTCACACTGGCATCCCGATAGGAATTGGTGATGACAGCCGCCACATAGGAGCCATGGTTTTCAAGGATTTTAATTTCTGCTTTGATCAGGTGTTTAATCCCCACAAACTTTCGGTCGTTGAGCGTTTCTTTTATGTTTTCCGTGTCAAAAATTTGATAAATTTTCCCTGGCACCAATAGATCTTTGCCCCTGGGGTTGATATAAATAATATCATGGGCAGACATCATCAGGTTTCCGTCTTTTTCCCGGATGATGTTTCCGAGACTTGGTTCAACGGTTGTTTTGATGAATCCTAGGTGGCTCATTTCCAGATAGGT
>CAXHYW010000626.1:0-3166 GCA_964021475.1 uncultured Desulfobacteraceae bacterium
CAGACCGTACCTGGCAGGCCATCCCCGAAGCCAGCGGCCAGGTGGTCTTTATGGAACCGACACTCAAAAAAGGGGCCTTTATCCACAAGGGCGACCTTTTGCTAAAACTTGATACAAGGGCCTTCGGCCTGGCAGAATCCAAAGGAATAGCAGAGGTAATGAATATAGACGCCCGGCTCAAGGAGCTGGAACAGTCTAAAAAGAACACAGAACATCTGCTGGTAATTGAGAAAAAGGCCTTGGTCATTGCCTCCCAGGAAGTTACCCGAAAACGCAAACTCTATGAAAAACAATTTATCTCCTCTTCGGACATGGAAAAGGAAGAAACCAATTTTTTGGCCCGGCAGACTGCTGTAAACAATCTTGAAAACAAATTAAGGCTGATTCCCACCCAGAAAAAAGCCTTGCTGGCCCAGAAGAGATCCGGGGAATCCGCGGTGGCGGAACGGCGGCTGGATGTCTCCAAGACAGAAATAAGAGCCCCCTTCAACGGCCGGATCTCCCGGGTAAATATTGAACAATTCCAGTTTGCCCCGGCCGGCACCGTTATGATAGAGGCCGAAAGCATTGACCGGGCAGAGATTCCTCTCCAGCTCACCCCCCAGGAGTTCATTAAGTTATTGCCAAGAAATTTCAGCAAATCGCTAGGACAGGTGCCGGATATAGAAACCATCCGAAAGGCCATCGGCATTTCTGCCCGGGTCAAACTTCCCCTGGGAAAAGATAATATCATCGAGTGGGAAGGACATTTTTCCAGAACAGGAGATGCCATGGACACTGCCACTGGAACCCTGACATTTTTTGTGACCGTGGACAACCCCTATGGAAACATTATCCCGGGCAAACGCCCCCCCCTGACTACCAATATGTATGTGGAGGTTGAATTGTCCGGCTTACCCCTGACAGAACGGTTTGTCATTCCCAGAAGTGCCATCCATGGCAACAGCCTTTATATCTGCACCCCTGAAAATCGTCTGGAAATACGGCCCGTGACCGTGGAATTTTCCATGGAAGATCTTGCAATTTTGATAAACGGAGTGAAGGAAGGGGAACGCATCGTGCTCACAGATCTGGTCCCGGCTGTTGCAGGGATGAAACTGCTGCCGAAAATAGATCATGAAAAAGCCGTGTATCTCAAACGCCAGGCCGCAGGGGAGAAAATCTGATATGAACGCATTCAAGGCAATGGTCTCCTATCTGGCTGGCCATCCCACGGCGGCAAATCTTCTCATGGTGCTTTTTTTAGCCCTGGGTGCCATATCTGTCGGGGATCTGAAACGGGAAACCTTTCCTGATTTCAGTGTAAATGCCATTGAAATCACGATCTCCTACCCCGGAGCAACAGCCCAAGACGTGGAGTCCTCCATCTGCCGTAGGATCGAAGATGCCATTGACAGTGTCAGCCACATTGCCGAGGTCAAAAGCACGGCAATGGAAAACCGTGCCAGGGTGGTGGTGGAAATGGTGGATAATGGAGATATTATTCAGTTTTTAAATGACATTAAAACCGAGGTGGAAGCCATCAGCGATTTCCCCGATTCCGTGGAAGATGTCATTGTTAAACGGATCAACCGGACAGACCCGGTGGTCTCCATTGCCGTTACCGGCCCAATGGACCCGGTTCATCTCAAATTTTTCTGCGAAGATTTAAAAGATCGGATCAAGCAGATCGATCTCATTTCCCAGGTGGAGGTAAAGGGCTTTTCAAGCCAGGAGTTTGCCATGGAGATCCCCCTTTACGAGATGATGCGTTTAGGGATTTCGGTGTCTGACATTGAGTCTGTGGTCAGGGCCCAGAATATTGACATGCCCGCCGGCAGTCTAAAAACCCAGGATGCCGATATTTTAATCCGGTTTTCAGAAGAGAGAAGAAGTGTCCGGGAACTGGGGGAGCTGATTGTGGTTTCCAGCGGGACCGGGGCCCGGATTCGTCTGGCGGAAATCGCCAAAATAACAGACCAATTTAAGGATGAAGAGGACAAAATTTTGTTCAACGGCAGCCGGGCCGGAATTCTTCAGATCAACAAGACCAAGACGGAAGATGCCCTGGATATCATGGATGCGGTTACAGCGTTCCTGGAAAAAGAAAGGGAAATGGCCCCTCCCGGTGTCTCCTTTGTCCTGACCCAGAACGTGTCCAAAATTGTCAGGGACCGCCTCCAGATGCTGATCAAAAATGCAGTCCAGGGACTGGTGCTGGTCTTCATTGCCATGGTGATCTTTTTCCCCTTTAAATTTTCCTTCTGGGTGGTCATGGGGTTGCCGGTCTCCTTTGCCCTGACCTTTTTTGTGATGAAACATTTGGGGCTGTCCCTGAACATGCTTTCCATGGTGGGACTTTTGATCGGGGTGGGGATTCTCATGGATGATGCCATTGTCATTGCCGAAAATGTGGCGGCAAATCTGGAAAAGGGAAAAAGCGGGTTCCAGGCCACCGTGGACGGGATTACCGAAGTGGCCCCCGGGGTATTTTCTTCGTTTCTGACCACCCTGTTTGTTTTCGGAGCCCTGGCTCTCAGTATGACAGGGGATATCGGCAAGGTGCTCTATGTGATTCCCGTCATCCTGATTCTCACCCTGTCCGTGAGTCTGGTGGAGGCATTTTGTATCCTGCCCCGCCACCTTGCCCATACCCTTTCCGCAAATGGGAAATCCATGAAATCAAATCCACTGAGGACCAAGATCGATCAGGTGCTGGACTGGATCAAAAACCAAATCCTTGGCCGACTGGTGGACCTGGCCATTGATTATCGGTATCTGTTCATAGGCCTTGTGGTCCTCACCTTTATTGCTTCCATATCAATGATTGCCGGCGGCGTTCTCAAGGTCCGGGCCTTCCCGGAAATTGACGGAGATGTGATCCAGGCCCGGATTCTTTTTCCCCAGGGAACCCCCCTTTCTAAAACCACCCTTTATGTGGACAAACTTACAGATGCGGCAAAAAAAATCAACCGAGATTTTTCCCCGGACCAACCCGAAGGTCGCGACCTGGTGGAAAATATCAGTGTTATGTATAATACCAATGCCGATGCCGGAGAAACAGGGCCACACGTGGCCACAGTCTCCCTGGATCTTTTAAGCGCCGAAGTCAGGACCGCCACCATTGATCAAATCATTCACCAATGGCGCTCCCTTACGGACAATATGCCCGATGCCATTGCCCTGG
>CAXHYW010000627.1:0-3160 GCA_964021475.1 uncultured Desulfobacteraceae bacterium
GCCACCCGAAAGACTGTGTCTTTGATCACTTCGGTCATGATTCCGCCGAACCCCAGCATGACACAGGCACCAAATTGGGGATTTCGACTTAATCCTATAACCAGTTCCCGCTGACCTTCCACCATCTCCTGGACTATAATCCCTTCAAGGGGCAGAACCCCGTCAAGGGGAGAGTTTATTTTTTCACAAATCTTGTTGTGGGCCTTGCGGACTGCTTCCGGAGTCGTAAGATTCAACTCAATGCATCCGTGTTCGCTTTTGTGCATCAATTCCCAGGAGCAGGCTTTCAGAACCACTGGATAACCGATACGTTCTGCTGCGGATACGGCGTCATCGGCAGTTTGAACCAGTTCTTCCCGGGTGATGGGGATGCCCATGGAACTGAGCAATTGTTTGGATTGAAATTCAGATAATGCGGTTTGCCCGTTGGCTAGTGCTGCTTCAATTAGATTCATTTAAAAGCCCTGTGGTTGTGTTAGGTGTTAAAGGTCTATATCACGAATGACGGACAGTCCCTTGATCAGGGAAGCCATGTCTTCTTTCCCCACTGCCGCTTCAATGCTTTTTTCAAGCTGGGCCCCCATGGCCAAAAGTTTCGGGGCAAGTTTGCGGGCCTTGTCTGTCAATGTTAATACATTCAGGCGTGCATCCTTGGGGTCGGTTCTCTTGGTGACAAGTTCCATGAGCTCCAAGCGTTTGATCATGGTGACGGCGGCTGCCTTGCCCATGCCGGCCCTTTGTGCAAAGACGCCGAGACTTAATCCCTCTTCCTGCCAGAGAACCCCCAGTGCCATCACCTGTTGGGTGGTAAGTCCCATGGGTTCCAGGGCACGGTTATAATAGGCCATCATCTTGCGAACCGCCTGGTTTGCCAAGGAGCAGACGAAGTATTTGGGGGGATTATTTTTTGTTTGCATACAAACATTCGCTATCAAACGATATCTTTCCTGTCAAGGTTAATCCATATTGGTTGTCCTAAATTTTCTAAAATTATGGTAATAGAAAACTAAAAGGATAGTTACTTAACACCAACATTTTTAAAGTGAGTCGTTCTATATGGGAGTTGCAGCAGATATTGTCATTATCATGGTGGCCGCTTTGGCCGGGGCCCTTCTTGCCCAGAAATTCAAGCAACCCCTGATCCTGGGTTATATCCTTGCCGGAATCGTTGTGGGACCGAACACCGGCGGGATTATCATCGGAGATATCCATGAAATTGAAATGCTGGCTGAAATTGGGGTGGCTCTGCTTCTCTTTGCATTGGGTCTGGAATTTTCCATCAAAGAATTAAAGCCGGTATGGAAAATTGCCCTGATCGGTACCCCCATTCAGCTTTTGTTGACCATTGGTATCGGGTTTGGCCTTGGCAGGTATCTGGGGTGGCCCTTTGCCCAGGCGGTTTGGCTGGGCGCCCTGATCTCTCTTTCCAGCACCATGGTAACCCTCAAGACCCTCATGGCTCGCGGACTTTTGGGAACTCTTTCCAGCCGGGTCATGATCGGGATGCTCATCATTCAGGATCTGGCAATTATCCCCATGATGGTGATCCTCCCCCAATTGAGTAATCCGGCTTCCGGACTCCCCCTGCTGCTGGTGGCTGTGCTCAAATCCGCTCTTTTTCTTTTTGTGATGCTGTTTTTGGGAAGAAAGCTGTTGCCCCGGTTGCTGATGCATGTGGCCCAATGGAATTCCAGGGAGCTTTTTATCCTGTGCATCACCGCCATAGGTCTTGGTATCGGGTATGCCACCTATCTATTCGGGCTCTCCTTTGCCTTTGGTGCATTTATTGCCGGAATGGTGCTCAGTGAGTCTGATTACGGCCACCAGGCACTCACCGATATTATCCCTCTGCGGGATATTTTCGGCCTTTTGTTTTTTACCTCGGTGGGAATGCTGCTGGATCCGGCCTTTTTATTTGACAATTGGGGAAAAATCATCGGTCTTGTGGGGATCATCTCCATTTGTAAGGGATCCATTTTTTATGCATTGGCCAGGATATTCGGATATATTAATATTATCCCCCTTGCCGTGGGCCTGGGGTTGTTCCAGGTGGGTGAATTTGCCTTTGTGCTTGCCCGGGTGGGAATCAAAACCAATTCCATTGATCCGGATATGTATTCACTTGTATTGACCATTTCTGTGGTGAGCATGGTGTTGACCCCCTTTGCGTCCGCCCTGGCAACGCCTCTGTACAAATTAAAGAAACGATTTTTTCAATACGAGCCCCCGTTGACAGAAAACATCCCCCATGGGGGATTAACGGATCATATCATCATTGCCGGGGGGGGACGGGTGGGCCAGCACATAGCCCAGGTGTTAACCAAACTTTCCCTTCCATTTGTACTGATTGAGCTGAACCACCAGCGGATGATGGAATGCAAGCAGGCAAATTTCCCCGTGATCTATGGTGACATGAGTCAATCCACGGTGATTGATGTCTCACAAGTTGCGGCATCAAGGCTTTTACTGATTACAACCCCCCTGGCCATTACCACCCGGAGCATTGTGAAGCAGGCACTTTCCTTGAAACCGGAGCTCCAGATTATTGCCAGGGCCCAAGGGGTGGCGCAAACCCAGGAACTGTATGAAATGGGGGTGTATATGGTGGTGCTGCCGGAAATGGAGGCAGGCTTGGAAATTGCCCGCCAAACGCTTGTTCACCTGGAAATCCCCGTGACGGCCATCCAGGAATATACCGACGCGGTGCGTAAGCAGGTTTATGCACCGATTTATCAGTCCCGTGAGGATCATCAGCTGTTAACAACCCTTGATAATATTAAAGATATGCTGGATATCTCCTGGGTGCAACTTTCTTCATCAAGTCCCCTGATCAGCAAGAGTATCAAGGATGCTGCCGTGCGAACCCGAACCGGTGCTTCCATTGTGGGAATTCTCCGGGGGAAAATATTTCAATCCAACCCCAAAGCCAGTGATATCTTTCAAAGAGACGATATGGTGGCAATTGTGTGCAATTCCCAGGAACGCAATGCATTTAAAAAACTGGCCGGGGGAGATTAAAAAGACCTATCCCATGTCTGAGGATGGATTTACTCCGCTGCAAATATCTTGCGCAATTGCTCCACACGCTTTCGATTAACGCCAAAATCAGAATATCCCAGCCGGGAGGCTGAGCGAACCTGGATTGTTTTTTCACCGGGGG
>CAXHYW010000628.1:0-3157 GCA_964021475.1 uncultured Desulfobacteraceae bacterium
TGAACAAAAAGGAATACAGAAGAGGAGTATATAACTCCGTCCTTTTAATTACACTATAAGCCACGTTTAAATGCCCCAAGTAACTAAATTAGATAATAGATAGTGCGTCATATGGGTAACAAACATGCCATATGAAGACAAATTTAAACAAAACTGACTATAGTATATGAGTCTTAATTAATCAACTGTTCAATAGAATTCAAAACTGCCAAGAGATTCTTTTGACGCAACTATACATAGCTTCAGGGTTCCTGTTAATCCGTTTATCTGAACCTGGAAATTATGATTCCCATTTAAAACAATTATTAAAATAGGGTTCCCCTTTTTTTTTGTAATTTATCCAACAGTTTTTTTGCATCCGTTGTCAGTCTGGATTCTGAATTCGGGGCCAGACATTTATTAACGGCTTTTATTGCCGCATCATAATTTTCCTGAATTTCATGTATATGGGCAATCAATAGGTTGGTGCTTTTCATGGACGGCCTCAATTTCAGAACCCGTTTGGCATTGAGCAAGGCCTTGTCATACTGTTTTAAATCAATGAGCACTTCAGCAAGGGTATAATAGACATCGGGAAAAGGAAGATTTTTTGTTAGTATTATTTTCCCATGTTCATATGCCTCTTCGTGTTTACCGTTTTTTTGGAGGGTTTTGAGTAAGTTTATACGGGCGGTGGTATATCCCGGGTTCAACTCAATCGCTTTGGCAAAGGCTTTTTCAGCTTCCAAACTTTTGTTACTGAATAGTAATTGTGAACCTAGGCTGTTGTAAAGATCCGGATAGGTAGGGTTTTTCTTTATCTGTTCTGATATGAAAGGGATTAAAAAGGTCGAAATACTTATGTCCTCCTGGGCATATTTTGAATTGCTGAACATGGCAATGATCTCTGAAAAGTTTGGCATAATGTCCAGACCTTTATGAAATTCGTCGCGTAAATCTTCCAGGGATATATGATTCCCAAAAATATGCTTGATCTCCCTTGAAATATTATAGGAAGACTCCGATGTGGGATCAAAAATCTTGAGAAATTTTTTAATTGAATTGAACCTTTTGTCGTTGGGGTATAATAGAAGCGCTTTTTCTATCTGTTCCAGGGCTGCACTTGTTTTATCATTTTGACAATAAAATATAATTAATTTAACTTGGGCATTTTTAAAGGCGGGGCTGATTTGCACTGCCTGCTCAAGGTGATTTATGGCCTCCTTTTGCCTATTACATTCTCCCTTTATGATCCCAAGCAGATAGTGGACATCCGCATAGTGAGGGAATTTTTTAATAATCGTATTCAATCCCATCTGTGCATTATCATATTCGCCCATGCAGGCCAGGGTGATGCTCAGTTTTATTTGAGCATCAACATAATTGGGATTGATATCCAAAGCCTTTTTAAAGGAGGCAGCAGCCTCAACGGTTTTTCCCTGACCCATAAGTGATAGTCCGAGGTGATGGTGAACATCGGCAAAATGGGGATTTTTTTCAAGTAAGCTTCTGTGAATTTCTTCCGCATAGTCCAGTTTTCCCAGGTTATGAAAGATAATGGCCATTTTCAACTTGTTGGGAATATTCCAGGGTTCTGTTTCCTGAATTATTTTAAATGACTCAACGGCTCCCTGAAAATCACCGATATTGTTCAGGCAAATTCCGATAAAATAATTTAAGTCTGTGTGTTCAGGGTTGCAGGCAAGGGCCCGTTTGAAATTAATAAGAGCCTGTTTATTCTCATGTTGGGTAAATTGAATAATACCTAAATTTCTATATGTCAGGCCACAATAAAAACCGGCCAGTTTGTATTCAAGGGAATTGGACAAGGATGTTGCCGCCAGCATTTTTTCTAAATATTCAATTGCTTCGGCATATTTCAATTGGTTGTAAAAATGAATCCCTTTTTTATATGCTTCGTGTGCTTTGCTCTGTTGACGGCCAAATAATTTATTTAAAAGACTCATTTTTTCACCTCAAATTTGATAGCACCAGGATTTTTTATTCATTATCATCACGATATGTGTAGATTTGGTGCTGAACTAATATGCTCCTTTCTTTAGCAAAACTGCCGGAATCGTTTTAAACAGAATTCTCAAATCTTGTGCAAATGACCAGTTGTCGATGTACATCAAATCAAGCTTCATCCATTCGTCAAATTTGATGTTATTTCTACCGCTAACCTGCCAAATACAAGTGATCCCCTGAATCACGGAAAGACGCTTCAGTTGAATGGGACGATATTGAAGAACTTCTTTTTCTGTCGCTGGTCTTGGCCCCACAAGGCTGATATCGCCCCTAAACACATTGAACAGTTGAGGTAATTCATCAAGGCTTGATTTTCTTAAAAATTTGCCGGTGGTTGTTAATCGCGGGTCAGCCTTTATTTTAAAGGCTGGACCATCCATTTCATTGAGATGTATCAGCATTGTTTGCATCTCTTCTGCACCCTTAACCATGGAACGAAATTTAAATAAGATGAATTTTTTTCCATATTTGCCAATTCTCTTTTGTCGAAAGAGGATTGGCCCGGGGGATGTGGCTTTTAGCGAAATCGGAATTGCAATCCAAAATGGCAAACACAAGATTATGAGCAGCGAGGAAATAGTAAAATCAAATACTCGTTTTAGAAAAATGGCTTCAGGGCTGAGATAAACGAACTTGAGTATTTTAAATTCAAATTTTCCGATATGTTCGGAAAAAATACGTCTGCTGCCTGATTTTATTTTTGGACAATTAAGGTTTGTTGTCGCAAAATCGATACCCATTGTAGAACAAGTTTTTAAAAGGAACTCATGTTGCAGGTGCGAATCATTGTCTCCTGTCCAGACCACGCAATCTGTATGATTTTCCTGGAGAATAAAGATTAAGTTACTTATCTCTCCGAGGATTTTTTTGCGGGGGAATGTCTCGTCTGTTTTATCCCCATTGGTTTTTAAAAAACCGGTAATCTGCAAACCATATTCTGGATGGTTTTTAATTTCGTTGAAAATGGATTGTGCCCGGGGGCCGTTGCCTATTAGTAGAAGGTGTTTGAGTATTTTATCATTTGAGGTGTTTTTTTTTATGAGATAAGAAAGATGCCACCGGTTCAATGCCAGAGTAGGAAATGATAGAAGGCATGATATCATGGCGGCAAATATGGTCTCTTTCAAACTGAAATTTAAACAAAAAAAGA
>CAXHYW010000629.1:0-3156 GCA_964021475.1 uncultured Desulfobacteraceae bacterium
TTTTCCAGCGGATGCTGCCCCAAAAAAATGGTTATATCCCCGCCATCCCCTTTGTTTTAAAGGGGTGGACCCAAAGCCGGGACATCAAACCCCTTGCCCAAACCAGTTTTTTAACCCAATGGAAAAACAGAAAAAATAAGACAAACAGGAAAAACAAATCATGACCCCTCCCGTAACCCCACACGTACCGGATGCCAATGAGCAGGCGTTTATCATGACCCTTCAAAAAGCGTTGGGAAAACCGGTTGAGCCTGCCCTGACAGAACCCCCCGGCCTCTTCGACACCCGGCCTTTGGACCATGAGAAAAGGCTCGCGGCCTATCTCGACAAAAATCAAGCAGAAAAAAACCGGCTCCTGGAGTTGTTCATCGCCCAGGCAAAACTTGTCAATATGGCGGTTATTCCGGTAAAAAATACTGCCCAGGCAGGTCTTGGCATCCAGGAACTGATTGCCCGGACTACGCCTGAATGGGGAACTCAAAAATCCGTGACGGCTTGGCACCATCCATTAATTGATCAGCTGAATCTTGGCGAAAGGCTGGCAGCCGATGATGTCACCCTTTATACCACAGATTCGTCGGCTCCACCGGATGCAGTTCTGCGACAGGAGCTTCGGGCTCATCTCATCCAATCCTATATGGGCATTACCTCGTCGGATTTTTGTGTGGCCGGGTCTGCCACCCTGGTGATGCGAACCCGGCCCAATCAGCCCAGGGCGGTCTCCCTTGTGCCCTCCATCCATGTGGCGGTTATCACACTGGACCAGATCATCGAAAGCCTGGAAGAACTCTATTTTCGTCTCAACTGGGACCCAAAAGAGCAGGCAGAAGGCCTGACCAATTGCATGACCTTTATCTCGGGCCCCAGCAAAACAGGCGATATAGAGCTTGTCATGGTCCATGGCGCCCATGGTCCCCGGCAACTGATCACCTATGTGATAACAGACCAGGCATCAACCCCAGTATAGGAGAACACCATGGACTTTCCCCAGATGTATTGCATCCGCCAGAAAGTGGAGGCCCCGAAAGTTGAGAATATTGAAGCCGCCGTCATCCAAGAGCTGGCAAGTCTGGATCTTTCTCCCCGGATCACTCCCGGAGATCGTATTGCCATCACCGCAGGCTCCAGGGGAATCCACCAGATTGATAAAATTTTAAAAACCCTGATTGATATTCTCAAAGAACACAAAGCCGCTCCCTTTATCGTTCCGGCCATGGGAAGCCATGGCAACGGCACGGCCCAGGGACAGCTTGAGATTCTGAACAGCCTTAATATCAGTGAAGAGACCATGGGTGTTCCCATCCACTCTTCAATGGAGGTGGTACAAATCGCCACCTCTTCCCATGGATTCCCCGTATGGGTGGACAAGCAGGCGGCAACCGCCGACAAAGTGGTGGTGATGAACCGGATAAAACCCCACACCGAGTTTGAAGGTCCCATTGAAAGCGGACTCATGAAAATGATGGCCATTGGCCTTGGCAAACACAAGGGCTGTTTTGAGGTGCATAAACAAACTGTGAATTTCGGATACAGTCGGGTAATACCGGAAATCGGTGCCCTTATTTTAGACCGGCTTCCCGTGCTGTTCGGAGTGGGGATTGTGGAAAACATCTATGATGAAACCGCCTGTATTGAGGCCTGCCTGCCAGAAAATTTTTACAACACGGAATCTGCGTTGCTGGCAAAGGCAAAAACTTATATGGCACGGCTCCCCTTTGATAAAATCGATATTTTGATCCTGGATGAAATGGGAAAAAATATCAGCGGCACGGGCATGGATACCAATGTCATCGGCAGAATCATGTTTATCGGGGAACAAGAGCCGGAGACTCCAAAAATAACCCGCATTGTGGTTCTGAACCTGACAGCACCCTCCCATGGCAATGCCATCGGCATCGGCCTTGCCGATTTTACCACCCGAAAGGTTATTGACAAATTAAATACCCAGGCCATGGCCACCAATGCCATCACCGCCATGACACCGGAAAAAGCCAGGCTTCCGGTCAGTCTTGCCACAGATCGGGCAGCTATTGAGGCGGCCCTGCAAACCATAGGGGCGGTGGCCCCGGTTGGCGCCAGAATCGTTCACATAAAAAACACCCTGGAAATGGGAACATTTCATGTTTCAAAGGCCCTGAGAAACGAAATAGAAAGAAACAATACCCTTTTACTGGTTGCGGATATTGGCCCCCTCGAGTTTGAGGAGGATGGCAGACTCCCCGTGATTCAATTATGATCGCGCAAACAATAAAAAAAAATATTTGCAAAACAGCCCCTTATTTGATTTAATCTATGGTTTAGTTGTTCACTTAAAACCATATGGGTGAAGGAAACATATTTGAATATTGACATGAATGGCATTGTTATTATTTGCGGAAATTACGGAAGCGGAAAAACCGAAACGGCCGTCAACCTTGCCGCAAAATCCAGACTGACAGGAAAGGAAGTCAAAATAGCCGATCTGGACCTGGTCAACCCCTATTTCCGGACCCGGGAGGCAAGGGGTTTCCTTGAAAAATTAGGGGTACAAGTGGTGCTACCAGAAAAAAAATATATGCACGCCGACCTGCCAATTCTCGCACCTGCGGTGGCTGGCATGATCCAACAGCCTGCTGAGCTGACCATACTGGATGCCGGTGGCGATGATGTCGGCGTAACGGTTCTGGCAGCCCTTGGGGATTTTTTCAGCAAGAAAGAAGTTCACATGATCCAGGTAATAAACCCGTTTCGGCCCTTCACCGAAACAATTGAAGGCTGTATTCAAATAAAAGAGGAGATTGAGGCATCTTCAAAACTCAAAATTACAGGACTTGTCTCCAATGCCAATCTCATTGATGAAACCACACCGGAACACATTTTACATGGATATCGCTTTATAAAAGAGGTATCAGATGCCACCGGCCTGCCAATTGAATTCATAACAGCTTCATCCCAGATGATACCAAAACTTGATATGGAAAGCTTCCATTGCCCGGTGCTGACCATTGACAGACAACTGGTATTTCCCTGGACAAGCAATTGATATAATAAGGAGTATTTTTTTATGACCTACGAACATATTGTTGATTCCGAACGGTGTAAAGGATGCGGACTTTGCGTTAATTTTTGCCCGAAAAACGTCCTTGAAATCACCAAAACGGTAAATGCAAAGGGACA
>CAXHYW010000630.1:0-3154 GCA_964021475.1 uncultured Desulfobacteraceae bacterium
AGAACAAGAAACGGGTGATTTTTCAACCCATATAATCAACCAGCAGACCCGTTGTCTGGCGAAGTCTCTGGCTGATCAGTTTGGAAATTTTCCACAATAACTGGACACCCAATTTGGGATCATCCTCGGTCAATTGGACCAAGGCTGCCTCCCCTATGAAAAAGATAATAGTTTCCTCTGTGGCAATGCCGGTGGCGGATCTTGGTTCCCCATCAATGAGGGCCATCTCTCCAAAGGTCTGGGAGCTTTTAAGAGTGGTGACCCTTTTATTATCCTTGATGATATCGATGGACCCTTTGACAATGATGCCAAGGCTTCTGGCATTATCACCTTCCCTGAAAACAACTGCACCTTCCTTGGCCCTGACCGGTTCAATATATTGACAGATCTTTCGGATGTGTTTCCAGGAAAATTCACTGGCCCATTTGGTCCTTTCCAGGATCTGGGCGTATTTCGCATACCGTTCCGGGTCAAGCGTTGATGTAGGTTTAGGGCTCATTATATATTCCTAGAAGATAAGGTTATATACCTATGTATACTAATGATATCGCCCGTCTATGTCAATGAACAAGATAGAAAAAAATGTGTGTCCTATTCTTTTACGATAAATTCGTCCAGTTTTTGAAAAAGTTCATCGGGCCATTGATCCGCCGTTAAAAAAAGTTTTATTTCTTCAGGTGAAAGGCAGTCCTGGATTGCGGGTGGTAAGCTGTCAAAGGCCTGTTGTCTCTCTTTCTGTGTTTTTTTATCCATCTTTGTGGGTATCCTTAAATTTTAGGTAAACAATCGTGAAATCAAATAGGTGGTGGCTGTTTCTACTTTTAAAATTCGTTCTCCAATACTAACGGTTTCAAATCCTGCTTTTTCCAAAGCGTTGATTTCAAACTCAATAAACCCGCCTTCGGGTCCGATCACAAGCGTCGTCTTTTTATTTACACTATTTGGACAAATATTTGAAGTCTTTGGGTGGGCTGTCAGACAAAGACTGCCGTTTCCAATGATCGGTAATTCTTCTGTGACAAATTTTGCAAAATATCGTTTTTGATAAAAAGCTGGCATCATGGTGTCACGGCTCTGCTCCAGGCCCAGCCGAAAATATTTTTCAAGATTTTCCATCTCTAAAACCGGACTTTTCCAAAAGCTTTTTTCGACCCGCCAGGAATTTATCAGATAAATTTCTTTCACCCCCAGACTGACCACACTTTCCAGTATCCGTTTAAGCATTTTGGGACGGGGCATAGCCAGAACAAGGGTCAGGGGAAGCGGTTTGGGCGGGTCCATGTCCAGGGTGACCGACATTTCAAGACAATCGGTGTAAAACGCTGTGATACAGCCTAATCCCAGCTTGTCATTGAGCAGACCGCAGGACAATTGCGTCCCGACTTGTGCCTTGAGAACTTTTTTAATATGCTCAAACCTGCGACCAGACACCAGAACCTTGTCAGCAGAGATGAAATCTTTTTTTTTCAAAAGTAAAATATTCATATTAAAACGTGATCACTTCGCAGTTTTTTACCTGTTCTTTAAATAGTTGTGACCATTTTTCACCCCCGGTCAAAAGAGCGAGCTCTTCCGCCAGATGAATGGGTTCAAGCGTTGGCTGCCGACCTAACCCCTGAATACACGAAGGGCAATTGGTCAGGATCTTTGTTTTTTGACTGGGTCCGATTTCTGATTTGGTTCCGGGTTTGGATAATTCAATGGCCTTTTGTTTTCGCAAGAACATGGCATGGCTGATATCCGGCCGAGAAAGGGCAAGAGTCCCCGCCTCGGAGCAACAATGTGGGATGCTTTGAACGCTAATTCCATGGCGGGCAAGCTGCACGATGCCCGATGCTTTCAGGGAATCATGGCAGGGAGCATGGTATAGATAGGCGTTGTCCAAAGAAATATCGGGATGATTTTCCAGGATATAGCCGGAAATATCCTTTGTATCACAGTCAAACACCGATGGTGCCCCAAGCTCGTTCAATGATTCCATGCAGGTACCACAGGAAACAATACAGGCATCAAATTTCAGATCATGGAACATATCCCGGATCTGGGTCAGAATAATGATATTTTCAAGAAAAATCCTGTCAAATTCTTTTTTCTGAGCATTCACCTTCAGGGGATATCCGCAACACAAATAGGAGGGTGGCAGGATGACCCGATGATTATTTGAAAGCAGCAAAAACAAGGAGGCCATGGATATCTTGGAAAACATTCTTTCACTGCCGCATCCTGGGAAATAAAAAACCGTTGATTTAGCCTGGCCCTTGGGTTCAAAAAGAATCGCCTGATTTTTATGGGTGGCTGGCAAAAAGGATCGCAGGGTATGGATACCTGTGTTTGATACCGGAGTTTGGAGCAGTTGAAATGTTCTGCTTTCTTTGAGCGGTTTGATAAATGAAAAAGGGGTGGCCAGTCGAACACCGATTCTTTGTAAACAACCGCCTGCCCCCAGAAGAGAGGGTCTTAACACCTTGTTCAGGGGCTCATTTTTAGTGCCCAGGTATTTTAAGGTCATTCGCGTTGACAAGGGGGTGTGTTTAAATTTCATGTTTTTCAGGATTGTCCGCTCTTCAATGGCAATCTTTCCTGAATCTATGTTCACCGGACATTTTTCCAGGCAGCGATGGCAGATGGTGCAGTGATCCGCAATTTCTTCCAGATTTTTAAGCATTTTAAACCCTGTGGACTGGGTCCGCTGGGTGATATAGAGCAATGCTTCGATGAGGGCACCGATGGCCAGATTTTTATTTCTCGGATGAAAAAACATATTTTTCGCCGGATAAAATACCGGACACAGGGGCTTGCACTTGCCGCAGCGCACACAATTGGCAATGTTCAGGGCAAGATGGGACAATGAGCCGTGTTTTAAAATTCTGGCTTCCAGCTCCAGCAGATTAAAAGAAGGGGTAAACACCTTGTTGATGATGTCAGAGTCGATGAGTTTGCCCGGATTCATGAAGCCTTCCGGGTCAATCCTTTTTCGATAATCATTAAATTCATCAATGACCTGGCTGTCCAGATACTTGAACTTGGTAACCCCGATGCCATGTTCACCTGAAACGACTCCGTCCAGAGCGCAAGCCCTTTCCATTACTTTATCCGCTGCCTGGTTAGCCCGTTCCATCATTTCCCGGTCATTGGATAATACCGGAATATTGAC
>CAXHYW010000631.1:0-3154 GCA_964021475.1 uncultured Desulfobacteraceae bacterium
GTTGTGGCGGCTTTGTCCCTTCTGGGGTTCATCCTTTTTGGATCTGTCTACATCGAGCAGGTTCCCATTGCAGCCCTCACCGGCATCATGTTCATGGTGGTCATCGGAACCTTTGCCTGGTCCAGCCTCAGGATCATGCACAAGATTCCCAAATCGGATGCCCTGGTTCTTGTCAGCGTATCGATTCTGACGGTGACCTTTGATCTGGCCGTGGCCGTGTTTATCGGCATCATCATGTCCGCCCTGGTTTTTTCCTGGGAAAATGCCCTGAGAATCCGGGCTCGGAAGAGAATTAAACAAGACGGCACAAAGGTGTACGAAATCTGGGGGCCTCTTTTTTTCGGGTCCACCCAGATGTTTGTGTCCAAGTTTGACGTGGCGGGTGACCCTGAAAATGTGGAGATAGATTTCATGGAATCACGGGTGTCGGATTATTCCGGTATCGAAGCGATTTCCGGGATTGTGGAGAAGTATGAAAAAGAGGGGAAAAAGATTAATCTCAAGCATTTGAGTTCCGATTGTAAAAAATTGTTGAACAAGTCGGATAAAAAATACCGGGCCATCATCATAGAAGAAATCGATGATCCCCGATATTACGTGGCGGCAGACCCTAACAGCTTTAATGAGAGTCCCACAAGCCCATAATGAAAGCAGCCCCAGTGCCTTCGCCCAGGCGCATGTTAAAATCAATGACAAGAGAAAGCTTCATGTGGGTGAGGGCGGCTTTTTGCGCCTGCTCCACGGATTGGTGCCCGGATGCATACATATCATCCCATGCCTGTACCAGTTCTTCAAAGTGACTTTCAACGCATTTGTAATATGCACTTGCCTTGGGATTGCGTGGCTGATAATAATACTGATAGTTTTGAAGCTTGACATATGGGTCCAGTTTATTACACTGATAATATTGATTATCCTCAATTTACGTATTGTTCCGAAAGCAAACATGTCGGGCACCTCTAACAATTAGAGGTGGCCTGTAAACTTCAGCCCTAAAGGTTATGCCCATGGCTCCGGAAAAGGAAACCCTTGAGGAAAAACAGATACTGGCCTCCTTTATTTCAAAGTTGCCGGAAGCCATAATTATCTGTGATGCCCGGGGCCGTATCCTTCTCCATGACCGCCAGGCCGAAACCTATCTGCTCTCCAGGGAAACCAGCCGGAATGGTCCGAGTCCTCCTAGCCCGGACTCCATGACCGCTAAACCCATAACCTCATTTATGGACAAAAACCTGATTGAACATGCCCTGGACGAAATCAATCAGAAGTTGAAGCAGGGATCTTCCAATCCGGTCTCACGATTTCTCTTTCGGAAAGACAGCCTTGTCTTTCAAACCCAAATTGTGCCGGTATTGACCCAAACCAGCCGCTTTAACGGATTTGTAGTGATATTAGGCGACATCACCCGCCAGAACCAAGCGGAAAAACGGGTGGACGCCCTGTTGACGATGCTGTCAAAAAATGCAAGATCCCCCATGGCTAGTATCAGGGCAGCTGTTGAAGCCATGAAATCCTTCCCGGAAATGGATGAAAAAAGACAACTTCAATTTATTGATATCATCTATAATGAATCCCTGGTACTCAGTGACATTCTGGGAAGCGCATCTGAGGAATACCACCGGTTGATCCATACGAAAAAATCCCTGACATCCGTACCTGTGCATGAACTTCTGTCAACCCTGGCCAGGCGGGCCAAAGACAGGTTGGACATTGAATGCCATGTTCCTGAGGCATCCGATCGGGAACAGGTAAGCATACAGGCAGATCCCTTCATTCTGATCACTAGCCTGCTTCTTATTCTGGATCAATTAAAACACGAAACCGGCCTCATGGAATTTTCAGGATCGTTTAAGGTCAAAAACAAGATCGTCTTTTTGGATATCAGCTGGGAGGGAGATCCCCTTTCTTCAACATTGATTCACCTCTGGGAATCCATGGAAATAGATACCCGGAACCAGAGTTCGCCCATCCTTTTAAAGGATGTTCTCAACCAGCACCAATCCGCCCTCTGGCTTCAGGCCCATCAGGATCCGGGGGCAGCGAACACGGAGGGTACGCCCTGTGTAAGATTTTTCATGCCCTTGGATGAAACCTATGGCTCATTTGAGCAGGTAATGGCCCTGCCGGAAAGCCGAAATCTCCTCATGGATATGGAAATGTTTGATCATTCCGACCAGACACTGGCCCTGGATAACCGCCTGCTGACCGAGCTTTCCTATACCACCCTGATCCGTGAAATAAATCAGGCATCTAATCTGGAGCAGATTATCGGTAAACACAGCCAGTTGCCCCGGCTGATACACAGCATGCTCACCGGCGGAACAAAGGTTAAAACTGTAACCTGGCTGATCACCGCATTTTCAGATGCAATTTTAAATAAGCTGCTTGAATTTGCCCTGGCAGACTTAGGCCCGCCCCCCACGGCGTTTGCCTTTATCACTCTGGGCAGTGAGGGCAGAAAAGAACAGACCTTGAAAACCGATCAGGACAACGCCATCATTTTCAAGGATCCTGAACCTCCGGAGTCTATTGAAACAATCCAGGTCTATTTCCTGGCCTTAGGGGAAAAGGTATGCACCTGGCTGGACCAGTCAGGATATGATTTTTGCCAGGGCGGTATCATGGCCAAAAACCCCAGGTGGTGCCAGCCTCTATCGGTATGGAAAACCTATTTTTCAACATGGATTCATACCCCGTCCCCGGAAGATCTGCTTCATGCCACCATTTTCTTTGATTTAAGGTTTGCCTATGGAGATCGCAAGTTAACCGATGCTCTGATTTCTTATCTGTCGGCAAATCTGTCGGGCTGGCCGGGATTTTTCAGGAACATGGCAGAGAATGCCGTTTATTTTAAACCGCCCATCGGTCTCTTCGGCAGGCTGCGGTTGATTAAAAGCGGCCCGTTCAAACATTGCCTGGATATTAAAATGGCCAATATCCCCATTGTGGATTTTGCAAGGATCTACGCGTTAAAGCATGGGATACAAGAGACCTGTACCCAGGACCGCTTATATCAGCTCTACCTGAAACGGGTATTGCCCAGAGAGGCTTACAATGAAATTGAACAGGCCTATGGCTTTTTGATGCAACTGCGGTTCATGGAAAATTCTTATGGCAAGAATACAGATCAACCTATTTTTCTAAAAGCAGACAG
>CAXHYW010000632.1:0-3137 GCA_964021475.1 uncultured Desulfobacteraceae bacterium
CGTGTCCCTTCGGTAAGCCTGCGTGCTTTTAATTTTTGGGGATGATATTTTCGGTTCCAAACTTAAATATACAGGAGGAACCGATGAGTAAAAGAGTACCAACCACCACACAAATCTCGGCATTAGATGCAATTAAACAACAGTTCAAGACTTGGCGCAGCAATAGAGTTGGCAGGGAACGTATCCCAGTTTCTTTATGGCAGGCCGCTGTAGCGATAGTACTTGCCGGTGGCTTTAGTTTAAACAAGGTCGCAAGAGAGCTACGCTTGAGCCATTCTGATTTTAAACATAAAGTTTACAAACAGTCATCGTATTCCATAAAGCCCGTATTGGAACCTTCTCCTGCTTTTATCGAGATAGAACCGCCATCATCTTTTCCAGAATGTGTTATAGAAATGGAAGATCATTCGGGAACAAAAATGCGAATGTGTTTCAGGGGCCAAGCGGACTCTGGGTTAATCGAATTTGGTAAATATTTTTTAAGGTGCCAATCATGATTCAAGTTACCCCCCACATGAAGATCTTTCTGGCTGTGGAGCCGGTAGACTTCAGAAAAGGTATAGACGGCCTGGCTGCATTGTGTCGTAAGGTGTTACAATCGGATCCATTTTCCGGCAGTATGTTCGTCTTTCTCAACCGGAGGAGAACAGCACTCAAGGTCCTTTGCTATGACGGCCAAGGTTTTTGGTTGTGCCAGAAACGATTGTCTAAAGGACGGTTTACATGGTGGCCTGCAAAGGGGGAAGCACCCGGCAAGACCCTGGATGCACATGAACTTCAGATGCTTCTCTGGAACGGTAACCCTTTTCAAACTCAGGCCGCTCCCATGTGGAGAAAAATCCCAGCATAAAAAAAAGAAACCAAATATCATTTTGTCCGTGCGTTCGGTTGCAGTCTGTGCTAAACCATGCTGCCATGGAAACCAATATTATATTCAAATACCGGAGTAAGACCGCAACATCAACTGACGTTGAGTTTATCAATAAATTGATCGCTGCCAATCCCAATGCCAGTCGTTATGCATTGTCAAAAGAATTATGCAAGGCATGGAACTGGGTTCAGGCTAACGGTTCTTTGCGGGACATGGTGGCAAGGGGATTTATGCTGGGGCTTCACCGGGAAGGCTATATCAAGCTGCCTGCCAAAAAAAACAGCCCAAACAATCCTTTTGTGAACCGTAAAAAACCTGAAGAAATAAAAATTGATCAAACACAGATCAATACAAGCTTGGCTAAAATACAACCGGTTGAGATAAGACAGGTGAGAAACAAACCGGATGAAAAACTCTTCAATAGTCTTATCGAGTTTCAACATTATCTTGGCTACTGCCATCCTGTTGGAGAACAGCTAAAATACATGGTGTATGTAAAAGACAGGCCCATTGCCTGTTTTGCATGGTCTTCAGCCCCGCTTCATATCGGTGCCAGGGATAAATATATTGGATGGACAAAACAAAACCGGGACCAAAACCTTGGCTTAATGGCCTATAACAGCAGATTTCTTATTTTACCTTGGGTTAAAGTGCCCCATTTGGCATCTCATTTACTTGGCATAATGGCCAGGAATATCTCGAAAGATTGGGAAGTAATTTATAATCATCCACTCTATTTCCTTGAAACTTTTGTTGATACCGAGCGTTTTTCCGGGACCTGTTATAAAGCGGCCAATTGGAAGTATCTTGGTGAGACCACTGGCCGTGGCAAGGTTGAAAAATCCCAGAGGAAGACACGCTCCATTAAGGCTGTCTGGGGATATCCCCTAACAAAGGACTTCCGCTCATATATGACGGCGGCATGAAAAAGCCTAAACAAATTAAGTTGAACCTGGATGAGATTGATACTCTTATGCAAAGGGTTGAAACCGGGCATCTCCAGGACGGGGATTATGAGATCATTAAATCCATGGCTGATACCATTGTCTGCTTGAACCAGGCCCTGGAAAATAAAAAGGTTTCCATTAAGCGGTTGCTGAAGATGATTTTTGGATCAAAAACAGAGAAGAAAGACAAGATACTGAAAGATAGTGACCCAGTATCTTCTGACAATCCTGAAGGTAAGGAGGGCCCATCCGATGACAAATCGGATACTTGCGATAATCCTGATAAAACTCAGAACAACAAACCCGAAAAAAAATCAAAGGGTCATGGAAGAACGGGTGCAGATCGATATACCGGAGCGGACAGAGAATTTATTCCCCATCCGGACCTTAAACACAAAGACCCTTGCCCTTTATGCCCCAAAGGAAAAATCTACAAATTAAAAATACCCGGCGTTGTTGTAAGGATAAGTGCTCAGGCACCTTTACAGGCTGCAATATCTGATCTTGAAAAATTGCGCTGTAATCTGTGCGGTGAAGTTTTTACGGCCAAAGCACCTGGCAATATAACCGGTAAACATTATGATGAAACAGCCAAGGCTATGATCGCCATCTTAAAGTATGGTTGCGGTTTTCCATGGTATCGCATGGAAAAACTTCAGGAAAGCTTGGGCGTACCTCTTCCAGCATCCACCCAGTGGGACAAGACAGAATCAGCAGCAGACCTCATCTATCCTGCATTTAATGAACTTAAGCGACAGGCGGCCCAAGGGAACATTCTTCATAATGACGATACCCCCATGAAGATCCTGGAGCTGATGAAAGAAAATAAAACAAGAGATAAAAAAGATCGAACCGGAATCTTTACATCGGGAATAATATCACTCCTTGATGAAGGCCGAAAGGTGGCTTTATTTTTTACTGGCCGAAACCATGCGGGTGAGAACATTGGCTCTCTTTATCAAATAAGGGACAAGGAAAAAGGGCCACCTATCCAGATGTGCGACGCCTTATCCAGAAATTCATCCAACAAATTTAAAACAATCATGGCCAATTGCCTAACGCACGGACGTCGTAATTTTGCAGATGTGGTATCCAGTTTCCCGGACGAATGCCGTTACGTTATTGAAACTCTGGCTGAAATTTATAAAACAGACGCTAAAGCAAAAAATCAACAAATGTCAATAGAAAAACGGCTGGAATTGCATCAACTTCACAGTGCTCCTTTAATGGAGAAATTGAACATTTGGCTCAACAAACAAATTGATGACAAACTTGAGATCGGAAGAGCACACGTCTGAACTCCAGTCACTCCGGAGAAT
>CAXHYW010000633.1:0-3136 GCA_964021475.1 uncultured Desulfobacteraceae bacterium
AGGAACAGGAGGAACAAGCGTCCCTGGTTTTGTTGAAATCTCTCATGGGGATGGAGAGGTTGCCCCGGCGCATTGAATGTTTTGATAATTCCAATATTTCCGGCCAGGATCCGGTCTCTTCCATGGTGGTATTTACCGACGGCAGACCTGATAAATCGGCCTATCGCAAGTATATCATTAAGGATATCCAGTTTCAGGATGATTATGCCTATATGTACCAGGTTCTTGAGCGGCGGTTTTCTAAACCACAGGAGGAGATGGCCTGGCCTGACCTTTTGGTGGTGGATGGGGGAAAGGGCCAATTGGGAATGGCCATGGGGGTGCTTACGAACCTGGGAATAGAACCCACCTTCGCCCTGGCCGGCCTTGCCAAAAAAGACAAGGCAAAGGGGGAGGTGTTGGATAAAATATATGTGCCGGGGCGGTCAAATCCATTGAATATCGGTCAGGCCAAAAAAGCGTTGTATCTGCTGGAACGGGTAAGGGATGAAGCCCATCGGTTTGCCATTACCTTCCAGCGGAAACGTAGGGAAAAACGAGGGGGCCTTTCCATTCTGGATGCCATTCCCGGGATCGGCCCAAAGAAGAAAAAGATGTTGCTACTTCATTACAAAGGGATTGAAAAGATGAAACAGGCCTCTTTGGAAGAATTATCCTCCCTGCCGGGGATGACCCGGGAGCTCTCCCAACGCTTGTTAAAAAAATTGAATGCAGAATAAAAATGCAGGATAAAGCGCCCCGGGTGAAATCCTTGGCCGGGTTTAATTTTTGGTGATTTGAAACCCCTGACGGGGGTTGTAGGTTCCCTGTATTTTTATTAACGTATCCTCATTTCGTTCAGATTCAATAAATACCGCAGGTTTCTGGGGTTGGTCCTCCTCCTCGGCCCCGCCGGTATAAATCTTTAAGGTGGCCGCTCGCCGGAGACGGCCTTCAATGGTCAAAGACATTGTCGACATTCTTTCGTTAGTCTCCTGGATTTTGTCCTTGAGTTCTTCTTTCGGCTCCTTGAAAAATTGGTTTTTTATCTGTTTAAGAGTGGCCAGCTGCTTTTTAATGGTGGCCACTTCTTTGGTATTCATCAATTTGTTAATGGCTTCAAGCTCGCTGTCAAGGGTGTCAAAATCCATCGTTCGGGTTGCGAGGATGAGGTTTTTTAGATTTTCCCTGAGCAGGGGATTTGTTTTAATGGTTTTTGTGAGTCGTTTGAGTTCATGAAGGAAATGTTCCATTAATTCTTTTTCCGTTTTACTTAAAGAGAGCCTTTCATCTTCAAGGTTTTTTCGGGTGTCAAACAGTGCCTGTCTTTCAGAAAAAAGTCTGCGCCCAAAGTAGAGGGTATTTTCTCCGCAAAGATAGATATTTTTCAAGAGTATTGTTTCTGCATCCAGGGTAGAGTTGGTAAGCGTTCCCCTGTTTTTTTCAAAGGAGATATTTATAGATAAAAGGGTGGAATCCATTAGTTCATCCAAAATCGTAATACAACCTGTTTCCGAGGTCAGGATTGCATTCCTTGCGAAATGAAAAACAATATCCTTCTGGGCCCTAATGATGCTCCCGGGCTCTATGGTATTTACAATTGCCTGGTCGTCTGTTTCGATCTCGCCACCTTCCAGGACATTTGCTGCCACCATTCCCCTGGCCCTGATCTTGAATCCGCCACAGATGGTGTCAATTTTCATACTGATGGGACAGAGAAATTTTGTCCCAATATTTCCGGTGGAATAGTCCAGTCGTTTGACATCCAGTTCATCACTGATTTTAATGCCGACAATTTTGTCATTAATCCGGGTAAGCAGTACCACCCCTGTTTTGTTGGCAACAAGGAGATGGCCGATAATATTGCCCTGGTCGTCCAGGTGGTTCACCCGATCCACTCCTCCATTCAGACTTAATTCAAGGGGAAGGGCCGTTGAAACCTGGACGATATGGCCGTCATATTCCATGCCGGGTTTTCCCTGGGATTCTCTGGCAATGAAAAAGAGTTTGTCTCCCGCTTTGACGATGGGAAATTTGTTGATCTCCCTGAAATCAATTTTTCCATCTTTTTTAAAGGCTCCCGGGCAGGATTCTGAATCGAAATGTGATTCGGCAATGGTTCCGTCCTGGCTGGGGATTCCCGGTGTTCCCTCAATGGTTAAATGGAACAGCTTGCTGGTAAGCAGTATGGTCAAGGTCAGACTAAGGCGTGCCAGATCCGGATTTTCGGTTCCGGCCAGCTCCAGCAATTGTTTTTCTGTTTTTAACTGACTGCCTTCCGGAATGGACCGGTTTATCATTTTTCCCAGGCTTAAAAAGATTTTCGAACCCTTGATATTGATCCGGGGGAATAATTGCTGTAAGGCTTTGATAAGCACGGTATTTGGATATTGTTCTCTATTGATTTGAATGTGGAGACGGGTCCTATCCTCCTGTTTTGATATGGCATTAAACAGATTGCTTTCAAGAATATCTGCCTTGTCTTGAAGTCTGTCCTTTGACAGTTTTGGGTCAGGGGATGGATTTTGAGTATTCATTTGCAAATCCTTTATAAACGGGTTTGTTTGCACCCGGTCAGGCCATATATCGTAAGAGAACGACACCACGTCTTAATTAAATGCATATCTACCGGTTTCTTAATCTTACTCTCTTCTGGGAAAACTTGCAAAAACCTTTTTCAAAAAGGCCTTTTTTTACTTTACACCGGAACGGGTAAAGTATAGTACTCTTTCAGAATATAACATTATTGGTCCGGGAGAAGGAGAATGACAGATAAATTTAAAGGCAATGACCCAGAAGCGAATGATCCAGAAAATTCAGATGAGATGAGTTTTGAGGAACTTTTTAATTCCTATGATGAAAAGATCGGACAGGAGCTGAAACAAGGTGATCTGGTCGAGGGGAAGATCATCTCCATTGGTAGGTCCAGTGTTTACATCGATACGGGCACCAAAAGTGATGGTGTGATTGATAAAATCGAGCTTCTGGATGAGGATGGTCAACTGCTTTTTCAGGAGAACGATATCATAAAATTATATGTGGTTTCCCTGAGTGAAAGTGAAGTTATTTTGTCCAAGGCGATTTCCGGTGCAGGAAAAGAAGCCATGCTGGAAGATGCCTGTCATAGCCAGACCCCTGTCGAAGGCAAGGTGACCGA
>CAXHYW010000634.1:0-3133 GCA_964021475.1 uncultured Desulfobacteraceae bacterium
CGTGTGCTCTTCCGATCTCCCTATCAGCAATTCCATGACCAAAAACTCCGATATCGAAACCGAAGATCCCCTCTCTGGTATTATCGAACCGCATGGCAAACACAGAATCATCCTTCGTCGCATTTACCCATTCGAGCAGGTCCAAAAATAATTGTCTAAAAGCCTTTGGCATAACAGTCGTTCTGTTCAGTAACCTGGCCCCGTCCAACCGGGCAATGGCAAAATCTTCGATGGTTCCCAACTCCAAATCATGGTAGTGGAGACTCACCTGATCCGCCGGCATGTAGTTTCGAAGAAAAAGAAGGCAGCGGTGCAGCGCTTTATCCAGGTCAAGGTTGCCGCAAATACTGTCAATCGCTTTTTTGTAGAACTGATCGTCAAAAATTTCCCCCACCACAGACTCCTTGATAGCTTGAGTGATCATTCATCTATTTACAGATAAATATGTATGGTGCCGTATATTTTTTACGGAATACCACAAAAACCCATCAGCCTACTGGATACCACATTTTTTTTGCGGTATTCAACAAAAAAATGCTCTAAAAATACTCCAAAAAGTCTTGTAGAGATATAACTATCTGTTTTTAAAGAGTTATATCTATTGGCACAATAAGTGCTAATAGTCCTTAACATGATCATGAAAAGCGATATTTATTGTTGAAACTCAAGTTTTATAAATCCCAAACAGGAGCTTTTATGAAAGAGAGAACCTTTTCTGAAAATTAAAAATACCCCCGGCCATCGTCTCCGGAGTCTGGATGACACCTGGTATGAGGCTATGAATTTAAATCAACTCAATGCACGCAAAGACAAAAAGCTTAATCGTGAGCTTATAAATAGTCTGTGCATTAAAACCATAAAAAATCACAAATCAGGAGATATTAAATGGGAAAGACAGAAAAGATGATTGGGTACACAAGCCGGATCGAAGATGACATTCTATATATGGAGTTCGGCAAACTGAATAAAGAATCCGCCCTGGAAGCGGCACAGATATTCAAATCCGCCATGGAGAAGCCGGAAGTTAAAAAAAGCTTCTTCATCGGGCGCGAAGGGTTTCAAATGCTGGGCGCCTTCGGCATTTTCGACAGGGAAGTCAAAAAGATGGATACAAGTCACCTCACAGCCAATGCAATTGTTCTCATAAGCAATGCGTTAAAAATACTTGTGCAAAAAATAATTCCCAAAGACGACCCCACCGATACCAAAATTTTTGCTCCCAAAGAAGAAGAGCTTGCCCTCAATTGGATCAAGGCATGGGAGAGCAAGGAACAGGCCGAAGGGTGGTTGAAACAAAATAAATAAGGAGACGCAGCATTATGGAACCGATGAAAAAATTACCTGTTAAAGGCATTGAATGGGAAGAAATCAAAACCAGTTTGAAAGAGTTTAAAAACAGTGACCACCCGGAGATGAAGAACCGATTATTATCGGGTATTCATAAGGGAGACGAAAAGATCCACGAGATATGTAGGAACGCTTTTAATCTCTATTTTCATGGCAATGCATTTTTAGGCTCCCATGAACAGGGCATGGGACAGATGCAAAAAGAGGTACTGGAGATGGCCGTGGGAATTTTGAACGGCGGAGATGAGGGGCGGGCAAATATGACAACCGGCGGGACAGAGAGTATTTTCTGCGCCATGCACGCTGCCAGGGAATGGGCCAAGGAAAATCGACCGGAAATCAAGGGCCCGTATGAGATGATCACCCCATGGACCGCACATGCGGCATTTGAAAAAGCCGCGCATTATCTCGGCATTGAAATGAAGCGTATCGACTGCCATGAGAACTACCGCGCCGATGTTCAGGCCATGGAAGAAGCCATTACCGAAAATACCATTATTATTATGGGATCTGCACCCTGTTGGGGACTCGGTTTGATTGATCCCATTCCGCAAATTGCCGAAATTGCGGTTAAACATAATTTATGGATGCATTCCGATTGCTGCGTGGGCGGTTATCTTTTACCTTGGATCGAAAAACTGGGCTATTATTCAATTCCGCCGTATGACTTTCGCGTACCGGGTGTCTGCTCTATTTCAGCGGATCTGGCCAAACACGGATATGCAGCAAAACCCGCTTCAACGGTTCTTTTCAGATCCGAAGAACTGCAAAAATATAACCCGGTCCCTGTTGATGACTGGCAATCCGGCCACTATGAAACACACGGAATGGTGGGCACCCGCCCTGCCGGCTCCATCGCCTCTGCATGGGCGGTAATGCACTATCTTGGCGAAGAGGGATATCTCGATGTTACACGCCGTTCACTGGAGATAAAGGAACGTATGATAAAAGAGATCGAGGCGATCGACGGTTTGGAATGTATGAGAAATGAATGCCTGTTGATCCCGATCGGTTCGGAATCCATTGAAATGATAAATGTATTCGGTGGAATGGTTGAAAAAGGTTATTTTCCTTTCGGAACCCTGGACCCCTTGATGCTCCACGTGTCCGCGGAAAATGTCGGCGACGAAGTTATTGAACTGTTTCTTAAGGACCTCAGAGAGGTTGCTGAAGGTGTCAAGGCCGGCACGGTAACCGCCGAAGCACTGGCAAGATACATGTAAACATATATAAGATGAAGGAAACGATATCATCCCGTTCATCGCCGTAACAATACTGGCCATGGGCAGAGAGCTCGAATGTCGGGGGAGTGGATGATGATGTCGCCAAATTTCCATGCCAAGGCCGGCAACGGTGGCTGTCATAGGCACAAAGGAGGGGCTGATCAAGCGCCGTGGAACCCAGTCAACATTTCAACGAAATCGTTGACCGGGTTCCTTAATTTTTATCAGCACCCTGCCCATATACACATGCCTGCCAATGTCAGCCCCCAACAAAGATATAACTTTATAAAACACTTATATTGATGGTTTTTCATCATATTGAAAAGGGAGGAGTAAATGCAGTTGGAAAGGAACTGGTATAAATATTATTCAGGCGTCCCCCGATCCATTGATTATCCCAAGGTCACCATGTATGAGGCGGTGTTGAACACTGCCAGCCGGGTAAGCATTGACCAGATTTCGGACCTAATCGGATTCAGCGAGCCAACCACATTCCGTGGCGCCTTTAAAAAATACCCCGGACTATTCCCAGTAGTTTTTACTTTTTATAATTCGATTATGGA
>CAXHYW010000635.1:0-3133 GCA_964021475.1 uncultured Desulfobacteraceae bacterium
TGGGCCTTTCGAAATCCCCGCTCTCTGGAATCCCCAATGGCAATACTTCTTTTAGGATCCCAGGGAACAAAGGTGTTTCCAACCCGGTCATCAACCCCTGTGATCTGGCTGAGTAAGGTATTCGGGTAACTCTCTGTCCCAACGATATCAAACAGCCCTTCAACGGCGGGAATGGCTGTATTGATTTCAATAATAATCTTCTCCGCCATTTTTATAAACTCAAGGCTCATACCGACATCGGATGTCAAAACAATGCCGCCATCTTCGGTAATGGCGGATGCTTCAATAACGGCCAGATCAATTTTTCCGGCTTTATTCAAGGGATGAAATCCATTCTTCAGATCCTGGGCAAATTTGGAAAGATGCACATCACTCATTCGAGTGTGCCCGGCATTAATCTGTTTTCGGCCCACATTTGAAGCCAGCCAGGGTGCACGGCCCTCGATCATTTGAAGCCCGGCCCAGCGATCCTCTATATCCCGCCCCATGGAGGCGCCTGAATAGACGGTAAACTGCATTTTCCCCTGTAAATCATTTTTTTCCACATGATCGGCCATGGCCATGGGAACCACCTTTGGATTTGCCGTTGAAAACCCGGAAAATCCAAGATACATACCATTTTTGAAAAAAGGTAGGGCCTGGCGTGCCGACATGACTCGCCCGTAAAGACTCTGTTTCCTGATCCGCTTATATATTTCAGACATGGTGCTTATCCTATGTTTTGCTTTTTAATTTTTATTACCCGTTTATGCCTTGTGTTATATTTGCTTTGTAATATTATTTTCATGATTTTTTTGTGCCGGAAACTTGGCTAACTGCATCTGGCAAGATTTCCGTTTCCGGGCTTCCCTGTATAAGAATGACGGCTGTGCCCATCACAACCAGAAACATTCCTATGTATGTCCATATCACCGGAACCTGATCCCAAAAGAGCCACCCCCACACCCCGGCAAAGACCACCCCAAAGAATGCAATAGGGGAGATAACACTGGGTTTGGCGTAGCGAAAAGCAATGGTATATAAATTCATGGCGATATAAAGGATAACACCGGTTGCACAGAGGACAACCCATGCGGACCAGGGTGCCGGCTGCCAGCTTTTAATCGCCAGGGGCAGGGTAATCGGGACTGCCATGCCATAATAATATAAAAGTACAACCGCGGTGGTTTCCGTGTATATCAAAAGCCGGGTTGAGATCATGGTCACTGCGATGAAAATTGCGGAACTGACGCCGGCCAGGTGCCATAAACTGATGGTGTCCGGCATGGGGCGCAAGATACACATCACGCCGACAAACCCAATGATAAGTGGAATCCAGCGGCGGCTTGGAAATTTAATTCCCAGCCATACCCGGATGATAATCGGTACCCATAAGGGGGCAGAGTTTCTCAAGAGGATGGCTTCTGCCAGGTGAATCTGGGTCAGAACAAAGTAGAAGCAATAAACAGCCCCCACACCAGAGAGCCCCCGGACCAGATGCATGGGCAGGCGGTTGGTTGCAAAGCCGCGAACACCATATTTTATCAGAGCGGGACCGGAAAACAACAGACCGATGCTGTATTGTACAAAGACAATAACGTTCAGCGACAAGTAGGCTGTTGCATACTTGGTACCCGCAGCTGACAGGCTGGCCAGCAAAGAACACATCATCATGATGACGATGCCTTTTATAAGATTATTTTCCATCATTAATAAAAATCAGGAGTCCTTTGGTTTTTGTATCTGGTTCTTCAATTTGGACCTGGCATCAATTGACGCTTCCGTCAGCAGCAATTCACCGAAAAACTTTGACTCCAGGTCCATACGGTCCACAATTGCCTGCTGATTTTCCTGCTTTAACAGCTGTTTGATCAACAAAAGTGCCTGCTGTGGTTTTTGTGCCAGCTGTTCTGCTTTTTGGGTGGCCAAATTCAATAGGTCCCGGGATGAAACAGCCTCATTGACAATACCCAGTCCTATGCCTTTTTTTGTATCAAAAAAGTCGCCCAGCATCAGGACCTCTGATGCTTTTTTGATACCGGCACTTTCGATCAGTAACAGGCTCGATCCCGCTTCCGGGCATACCCCGAGATTAACAAACGACAATCGAAACCGGGTGTCAGCAGTGGCATACACCAGGTCACAATGCAGTAGCATGGTGACGCCAATGCCCACGGCAATTCCGGACACTGCGGCTACAACCGGTTTTTTAAAGGCCTGAAGAACCTTTAAAAACTTTTGGCCCGGCGACGGTGAATTCGGATCTCGATTGTCAAATCCCTTTAAATCGTTTCCTGCACAAAATGCATCTGCAGTGCCATGGAACAAAACTGCCTTGATCTCCGGGTTTTTTTCAGCCTCTATCATGGCCAGGCGAATGGTGTCATACATTTCCCCTGTTAATGCATTTTTTTTGTGGGGGCGGTTCAACCCAATCCGCAAGACATTGTTATGACTGTCGAGATCAATATATTTGTTCTCTACCATTTTACAAACTCCTGATTTTTTGGATACGTTCGATGGCCTGGGTTGCTTCCAGTTCAAGGGAGGAAACGATATCAGCTATCGGTTCAATTTTATGGACAAATGCCAGTGAATGACCGGCTGAAAGAATCCCATGCGATGTGTCACCGGTTTCATAAGCGGTTCGCCCGATTCCGCCTGAAATATAGGGTTACAGATCCTTAATATCTACCCGGGCCTGTTCCCGTTCAATCTGCTGGACTTTTTCAGTAGTTTTATTTTTAAGTGCGCGGACCGTGTTGCGGACACTCTGCATGCACAAAGTCGTATCGGTTTCGCTCGCCTCTATCAGGGTCTGTTTATATTTTTTGTGTGCACAAATTTCTTCGGCAACAAGGAACCGTGTACCGATCACAACCCCTGAGGCTCCCATGGTCATGGCCGCAATAATCTGTGCGCCGTGACCAATGCCGCCGCCGATTAAAAAGGGTATGTCCAGCTGTTCTAACGCCATGGTGCAATTAACAAAACTGCCGATCAAGTCCATGCCGGGATGTCCCCCGCATTCCGCACCGACTATTGCCACGGCATCCACACCCAATTGCTGTACTTTAAGGGCATATTTTACTGCCGGGACTTTATGGAGATCGGAAGAGCACACGTCTGAACTCCAGTCACTCCGGAGAATCTC
>CAXHYW010000636.1:0-3130 GCA_964021475.1 uncultured Desulfobacteraceae bacterium
TAGCAGCAGCATTTTTTTTATTTTCCTGTTCAAAGAGGGGCTGGATATTGTCTTCCATCCTGCCAACAGCATCCTCATCCTTGGTTTCCTTTGATTTGGACAGAAAATTGGGCACTTTTGTTTTTAACAGCCCGGGATCCGTTGCACTGACGGTATGGGGTGATATGTCGATTTTTACAGGGATCTGAACCTTTTCTGACATTGTTTTGGACAATTCTTTTTGAAACCTGTGCTTTGCTATTTCGGCATCATCGTCATAGACAAAGGGTAGCAGCATGATAAATGTATCCTCTCCATATCGGAAAAGCGAATCCTTGATCCGTTTGGTTTTCATCAGAACCCGGGTTATCTCTTTGAGGAGTTCATCTTTGGTGGGATGGTTGTGGGTTTCATCCATTTTCTGGATGCTGTGGGTCGTGATAATCATCATGGTGAAGATGCTGCCATTTTGTTTTAAGAGTGTTTTTTTATTGCTGAGGGCATGTTCAAAACTCCACCGGTTTTTAAGGCCGGTCAATGAATCCTTTGTGGCGATGTTTGTCAGGGCCTGGTTATAATAGGATCTTTCAATGGCAATGGCCGCATATTCAGCAATGGAAGACAACAATTCCAGGTCATCTGCACCAAAAGGAGCTTCATCGATTCGATTGATCAGCTCGATAACCCCAAAGCATTTGTCACCGGTTTTAAGGGGGGTGCCGATGATGGATTGGGTTTTGAATTTGGTGTATTTGTCCACCCGGATACTGAAACGATTATCCTTTTCTACATCTTTAATAATCAAAGATTCGCAGGTTTTCATGATATGACCTGCAATTCCTTCCCCTTTGGGAAGTTTTGCTCCCTGGAGTTTTTCTTTGTTGGCACCCACCACAAGGGAAAACACCATTTCTTCGGTTTTTGGGTCCTTTAGGAGTATGGACCAGTGA
Source organism: uncultured Desulfobacteraceae bacterium (assembly GCA_964021475.1). Taxonomy (GTDB): domain Bacteria; phylum Desulfobacterota; class Desulfobacteria; order Desulfobacterales; family Desulfobacteraceae; genus NBML01. The sequence continues at coordinate 930 of CAXHYW010000636.1, forward strand.
AGGGGTTGAAAAATTTTACCCACCTGGTACATAACGATATCAAGAACTTCCTTTATGGTTTTTGCCTTGGCAAGGGGTTTGCCGATCTCCAGGGTATCCAATGTTGATGTTGTTTTCTGGATCTGATTAAAAGGGTCTTTCTGGTAATAATACCGTGTGTTTGCTTTGGAAAGCTTGAGGTTTGCCCAGAGCATGTTTTCCTTGAGCTGGCTGGCAGACGGGAAGACAAATTGATAAAATTCTGAAATCTTTTCTATTTCCTTATTCATATTAAGAATGCAGCTGACGATATCAATTTTTTCCAGATCTATGGTGGTTTCAACCTCCGGGGGAAGGATGGGGGGACGGATAAAATCAAAAGACCCAATACCCTGGGTCCAGCAGAGAAAGTTTGAAAGCGAGACAATGGAAATCAGTTGTTTGTCCTGTTGTGTAAGGCCCAGGTGTTCAAAGGACTGGTGATGATACTTTACCGCCAGAACCAGTTTTTCCGGCAGTTTCCAAAGGGAACAAAAAAATGCACCAATATCATCATGGCCCAGACCCAGGCTGCTCCGTTCTTTTTCAATAATCAGCTCGGAAGAGGTTGACAATTCCTGGATAAACTCGCCATAGTCTTTTTTCCCGTGGATATCGAGAAAGATTTTACCAACATCATGTAAAAGTCCAGCAATATAGGCTTCTTCTGGATCCGGATATCCGGTTTTTTTGGCAATTTCCAGGCTTAATACAGCAACCGAAAGGCTATGGCGCCAGAACAGGAGTCTGTCAAATCGGCTGGCCCGTCCGGATTTGAACATTTTTTCAAACACCGTCATTTCAAGGGCTATTTTTTTTATTTCATCAAGACCTAAAAGCGTCACCGCATCCGACAGCTTTGTTACCTGTCGGCCAATTCCATAAAAGGCTGAGTTGACAATCTCCAGAACCCTTGCGGAGATGCCGGGATCTGTCTCCAGGATTTTTGACAGGTCGCCCAAAGAGGCGATTCCATTTTTGGACGCCTCGAGCAATTTTACCGCCACCTGGGGAAAGCTTGGCAGCTTTTTGTCATTAAGCGTAAGAATGCTTTTGATATCAGCTTCTGATGGAAGATTTAATTGATTTTCCATGGATATATCCTAAAATTCATTTTTTGTGTTAAGCCGTTTGATCGAGAATAGTTTATTGCAAGCGAACATGGATTTCAAGCAAATAAGAGCGACCTCTTTCCATGAGCTTAAATTGCCTGGTGTCTTTTTGATTCTTTTACATATCTGGGTTTTCATTTGATCCATTGGTCCCGGTATTGCTTATCTACTTATCTGGTAAGTATCTGGTAAGTATCGGGGCCTGTGGCCCTCGTGTAACACTTAACCCAAGATATCTGTGCCTAGAGGAATAGTTTATTGTTAATGATTCAAAAAAAATTAGATGCGATTTATCAACAATATAATCAGCGTAAATATGTGGATCCAGACCCCCTGCTGTTTTTATATGATTACCCGGAAGTCCGGGACAGGGAAATTGCCGGGCTAATCGCCGCCTGCCTTGCCTATGGCCGGGTTGAGATGATCATGAAAACCGTGGGGCAGGTGTTGGAAAAATTGGGGCCGTCTCCTTTCCAGTTTTTGAACAATACCCGTGATGGGCATATTGATACCCTGTTCGCAGGGTTTAAATATCGGTTTGCAACCGATGTTCATTTGTCCAACCTGCTCAAGGGAATCAAGGGGGTGGTGACGGGGTTTGGATCCCTTGAAAATTGTTTTTCAGCCGGTGAGGGACAATCAAGTGAGACAGTTCTGGCAGGGCTATGTCAACTGTACCAGGGACTCAATCAAGCGGGCCCCACAGGCCATCTGCTTGCAGACCCCAACAAGACCAGTGCCTGCAAGCGAAGCCACCTGTTTTTGAGGTGGATGGTCCGAAGGGATGACGTGGACCCCGGGGGGTGGGACTCTGTCTCTCCCGGTCAATTGATCATCCCCCTTGATACACATATGTATAAAATCGGCAGTCAACTGGGATTTACCCGGCGGAAAAGCCCGGATAAGGTGTGTGCTCTTGAAATAACCGCAGGGTTCAGGGAGATCTTAGCCCATGACCCGGTTAAATATGATTTTTCTCTGACTCGGTTCGGGATTCGACGAAACCTTGATATGGATGAATTGAAGGATTTTCTCACTTCCGATTGTCCTCTTGACCATTTTCCGGACAAA
>CAXHYW010000637.1:0-3120 GCA_964021475.1 uncultured Desulfobacteraceae bacterium
GATAGGGTCAGGGTATTTAGGGGATTGTTTTCCCGTTCACCCAGAAACGATATCATAAAAATACTGGTCATGATGAAGGCTCTCTGGGTGGAAGGAGAAAACCCTGAAAAAACGCCATAAAAAAACAAGGGGAATAAGGTCAGAATTCCGGCTGTTTTTTTTGCAATGCCTGACATCAAAAGACGCGGAAAACAGGCAAGCAAGAAATAAAAAACAGAAAAAAAGCCCAGGGCGATGATGGAAAGATGAAGTCCTGAAATAGCCAGGATATGGGAAGCCCCCGCCTTTGAAAACAAGTCTTTTATTGAAAGGGGAATCGCTTCTTTTTTACCGGTTACCAAGGCTACCAGGACCGCTGCCACTGGTTTGTTTTTTAATTTGTCCATGGCAAAATCAAAAAATTGATTCCGAAGATGTTCAAGCACACGGATTACGCGAACATGAATCCTGATGGGTTGCAAAAGTATCTCAATTTTAGAGGCATTGGCATAGGCTGATCCATACACCCCGGCATACAACATATAGTTTTCATAATCGAACCCATTGGGGTTTGAAAAATTTCGAATGGGTTTTAAAGGGCTTTTAAATTGGATAAGATCTCCATATTGAAGAATCTGCCCTTGTCTGTAATAGATATTTAAAAGAATCCGACCCTGGACTCTTACCGGCCTAAGCCCTTTTTTTTCAACCATATCACATGATAGCGTCACCCTTTTTTTCCTCTGGTAATCCTTTGAAAAGGAAACTATTTTTCCGGTGATGGTATACTTGGATGAATCTGTGAACTGTGAAATACTAGCCAGAGACCCTGGCGGGTTTAACATTCTTGCACTTGAAAAAAACCCAAAAAAAAGGGCGATACAACAGATACTAATTACAAATGGTTTTAATTTTAAGAAAAAAAAGCAGATGGATATAAGAAGTATCAGGCATCCTGGGGCAAGTATCCCCAATGAAAAAGGATACCTATTTCCGACAAGGATGCCTATCACCATAAACAAGGTCACCGGAAGAAGTGGTGGAAACCTATGATCTGTTTTATTTTTCACATATTCACACCTGGAAACTGTCTATTTGAATTTTTGTCCCTAGGAGATTTGCTTTTAAAGAATAAAAAAAAGAAGGGTTCTGCGAAAAGATTCAAAACCTTTTTTTTTAAAGATGGTACCTGGAACGAGAGTTAAACTTGTACAACAGGGGTTAATAAATTTTAGCCGATTATACACTAAAAAAAAGTCTATTGCAAATTTATGATCAGATAAGATGAGGCCGGGAAATGTGCTTCCCGCTCACCCTTGTTTTAGTCTCAATGCTGTTCCGCAGTGCTTAATTGTTGAATTCGATCTTGGTGTTTTCCAAAATTGTAACTATGATGGGCGTTTTGCATGAATCACTCACATCCTTTTCGCTCGCCCTAAGGGGGTTGGGCTGGTGCTTAAACGCCACACCTGCTCCAAGGTGATCGCATGTATCTGAAGAACTTAACGTGAATGTTTTTGACCCGCCGGGTGGTATCGAACAACCAATACTGGTGGTAACCATTGGAGGAGGAACGTTAGGTTTAAAAAACATCATCCAAACACGTTTAACCTCGACATTGGAGTTGTTCACAAATTGTAACGCATAATCCCCGGCATCTGCATTTTTAAGAGGATGAACCAGTACCGCCAACGTGATGAGTCCGAATAAGAGAGCGACCGTTTTAATTTTTTGAATTTGCATACATCAATATCCTTTTTATGGGTTAATGATAGCACCTGTGAATAATAGCCTAACTTTTACCGAACTTTTTGAGCAATATATTTGGCTTAAAAAGTTCATCATAATCTGCTTTAGCTTTAGTTACAAGGGTTGCGAAAAATGAAATCTCCTTATCATCCAAAACATGCGGCTTGTGACCGATACTGCCAGATTGGAAAACAAGATGATTTTTAGGCCTCCAAACTAATGGCAAAAATAAGAGCACGGTTTCGATTTCAAACAGGTAAAAAGGAAGAAAAAATGAAGGTATCTTGGTGGGAAACCTCTGGGGAAACCTTTTTGCCAATAAAAAAACCGAAATCATTAATGATTTCGGTATTTTAGTGGTACCTGGGACGAGAATTGAACTCGTACAGCCAATTTGGCCGAGGGATTTTAAGTCCCTTGCGTCTACCAGTTCCGCCACCCAGGCCCAATCGAAAGTTAACTATAACATTTCATTTGATTTTACAAGTCTAAAATATCGTTTTCCTAAAGTACCCTAATTCAAAATCCTGGATTATAATTTTTCTCCACCGGATTTGAATCAAAACTATTCATTGGACAAATGATAATATCAGGCATAATTTATCGGTCAAGCACAAAACAACTCTTTTATTGGGGAAATATGATGAAAATATTAATGGTTGGCGGAAACGGTACCATCGGCAAAAGGGTCAGCACACATTTCTCAAAAAAACATGAAGTGATCATCGCAGGAAGAACTTGTGGAGATGTTATTATGGATATGGGCGACAGCGATTCCGTTAAGGCCATGTTCGAAAAGACAGGTAAAGTTGATGCCGTGGTCTGTACGGCCGGGGATGCTAAATGGGGTTACTTTAATGCCATGACCGAAGAAGACTTTTATATCGGTATCAAAAGCAAACTCATGGGTCAGGTGAATTTGGTCCGAATCGGTATGACTTACATGAATCCAGGCGGATCCTTTACCCTTTCCACCGGTATCCTGGCGGATCATCCCGTGGCAATGACCACTAGTGCCGCAATGGTGAATGGGGCCATTCACAGTTTTGTCAAAGCCCTGGCCCTGGAATTGGAAAATAATATCAGAATCAATGTTGTTTCTTCGGGATTGGTTGAGGATGCCGTTGACAAATATGAAGCATATTTCCCCGGTCATAACCCCATCCCAATGGGAAAAGTCGTCAATGGATTTGTAAAAAGTGTTGAGGGTAAAGGCAATGGCAGAATCATCAAAATGTATGACAATTGTTAATTGACTGAAAATGGGCTTTTAAATTATCATCACCCAATTTGCGTCCATTGTCATCTGTACATATTTCTGATAAAAAGAGGCCATGAATCACATTATTCAAAAAAATAAAATGCTTTTAACGAACCAGACATATCATATCA
>CAXHYW010000638.1:0-3119 GCA_964021475.1 uncultured Desulfobacteraceae bacterium
AATATTTAAAAGGAGTTCTTTTATGACACACGATCACACCCATGACCATTCTGCCTGCAATTCTCATTCGCACGATCACGGTAATGATACCGATCACAGCCATGGCCACACCCACGATCACGGCCATGATAACGACCACAGCCATGGTCACAGTCACACCCTCAGCCAGCCAAAGGAAATGACATTGGAGCAAAAGCTTACCACCCTGTTTTCCCATTGGATTGCCCACAATGACAGCCACAAGGATAATTTTTTGTCCTGGGCCGATAAGGCAAGAACGGGTGGTTTGACAGAGGTTGCCGATGCCCTTGAGCAGGCCGGTAGCCTGTCCCAGGAAGTGACAAAAAAATTAGAAACAGCCCTGGCAAACCTATCAAAATAGTGAGTGACCCCATGCTGGACTCCATGTTAGAACAGTTGGCAGGCCAGCGACTCATGCTGGGATTTGATGGCACCACCTTGAATTCGGAGTTGGAATCGATTATTAGGGAAATCAAGGCAGGTGGTATCATTTTGTTCAAGCATAATATTGAGTCACCCGAGCAATTGATGCGGCTTTGCTCGGATGCCCAAGCCTGTGCAAAGAAAGCCGGTCAGCCGCCCCTTTTCATCGCGGTTGACCAGGAGGGGGGTGTGGTGGCAAGATTAAAACACCCCTATACGGAATTTGCCGGAAATCCCCATATCCATACAAGGGCGGATGCACAGCAGTTTGCTAAAATTACCGCCCGGGAGCTTTCAAGTGCCGGGGTCAATATGAACATGGCACCTGTGATGGATGTGGCACCGGCAGGGGTGGACAGCATCATGAAAGAACGGGTTTTCCCGGGGGATGCTGGGAACGTGTCGGAACTGGGTTCTCATGTGATTAATACCCTCCAGAATCACAAGATCATGGCCGTGGCTAAACACTTCCCCGGAATCGGCAGGACCATCAAGGATTCTCATTTCTTTTTGCCCCGACTGGATGTCGATCTTGACACCCTGAGGGCAACAGATATGAAACCTTTTGAGGCGGCAAGAGATGTAGGTGTCACCGGAATCATGCTATCCCATATTTCCTATCCCCGGCTGGATGACACCTGGCAGGCAAGTTTGTCTCCTTATATTGCCGGGGATCTTCTGAGGGACCAATTGGGATATGGGGGATTGGTTTTGACCGATGACTTAGATATGAAGGCCATCAACCATGATATGAAAACCTGTGTCCGCCAGATCATGGCATCACGGATCGATATTGTTCTGATCTGTCACAAAGGTCCAAATATCCTTATTGCACGGGAAGAAATGGTACATCTTCTGGCCGGCAATCCGCAATTGTTGGAATTGGGAAAAGCGTCCATGGAAAGAATTTTAGAAGCAAAAAAATTATATCTGGATGCCAAGTATATAGCTGTTTAGCAGCAACTTTTATTCCGCTCTCTCTCCAATTACATTAATGGAGTCATGCTCCATTTGATTATGGTCGTTCCCATATAATTAAATTGTTTTTTAAAGTCAGAACAGCTGAGTTTCTGGATAAAGTTTCAGGATTTAACTGATCTGTAAAATTAAGTTGGCAACATCTTTTTTTAATCCACTAAACAGACAATTTTGTTGGCGATTTCACGTATTATTCAAAGAGAAAAATCCAATCACTCGTGATTTGACAGGGTATTTATACTCTGGTACGTTAATTGCAAAATTACTATACAGGTCAGAATCCAATACAATTCTAAAATAATAGAGATACAAATAGAACACGTAATATAACGAGAGACGCATACGAAAGTAACCTACAGATATTAAAAAATTTAAGATGATAAAGACACTGGGTGAATTTCATAAATCGTATTTTTATAAAGAGAGGAGAGCTCGGATGAATAAAGTGGCAATGGCTTTGGCGGGTGTGTTGATATTTTTTGCCGGCATGATGGCCGGAAACCTGTTTGATTTTCCCAGGGAAGTATCGGCATCTCCCTCATGGGAATCAGGAGTGATCGAATTAATTGGAAACCAAAAACACACAGTCAAGTGGAATGGAACATCAATTCAGGTTTATGTCTCAGAGAGAGGTGCCATTCCAGTAAGGTTTAAGCGGTGGAAAGACAGTTTGGGACGTTGGATGAATACTAATTTGGAGAAAAGATAATTCCAGGTTGAATTTGAAAAGGGCCATGAAAATAAAAGGGGTTATTTTACATCTTCACTTTTTCAGTGAAAAATTAATTTATTAGGAGGATCCATGAAAAAACTTATTATTGTTGCTTTGGTTGCTATCTTTTTTCTTCCGGCCATATCAAATGCTGCGGTAAACGCTAATTCATCAAGTTTGTTCTTTGATGATTGTATGTCAAAAGGTCATGGAGTGAATTTTTGTTCCCCACTTTTATTTGTTCTTAAAGGCGGAAATGTTACAAAAAATAGTTGCATAGCAGTCTACAAATCAAAAGGTAAATCCGGTGCTAAAGTTGAAGGTGTATGTGGTTGGTATTTTAATAATAATTGAAAGAAGAATAACACTATTGAAAATTAACCTTTTGAGGGGATTGATATAAAAATAGAATCAGTTAACAAGGCAATCCACTTGACTGCCAGAGATAGGAAATCTTTTACATATGGTCAAATTGCAAAAAAAATCTTGGAATGAAAGCAGGAAGAGTAATCTCACAGTTTTTGACTCCATAAAAATGTGAGATTCCAAGACCTGGCCCCGGGTTCTACATATTTGTTTATCTCTGACCGGAGAATTAAAAGAACGTTTGTTCTTTTAACGGGGGATGATTAAAGGGAGGTTGAAATGAATTATATCAATAGAATTACCATTGTTTTATCTATTCTGGCCCTGTTCTTCTGTGCCGGACCGGCCGTGGGCCAGGCTGAAAATTGCCCGGACCGGATGCTGTCCCAGACAGCGGCATGTACCATGCCGGTGGGTGGCAACAACGGGTGCGAAATCTGGAACATGGGGTATCAGTATGCAACAAACGGGTATAAAATTAAGTCCGTCAGGCACACAGACAATTCTTTTACTGTGGTGATCCAGTGGTTCAAAGATTCCAATGAGAAAACCTGTGAGATCACTCAGATCGAGAGCACACGTCTGAACTCCAGTCACTCCGGAGAATCTCGTATGCCGT
>CAXHYW010000639.1:0-3114 GCA_964021475.1 uncultured Desulfobacteraceae bacterium
CGCATCCCTTGAAAACCTATCCGGTTGAATCAGCCGAGGGCGTTTACATCAAGCTTATGGATGGAACCCGGCTTATCGACGGCATGTCTTCCTGGTGGGCCGCCATTCATGGTTATAATCATCCGGTATTGAATGCGGCAATTGAACAGCAGCTTAAAAAAATGTCTCATATAATGTTTGGTGGTTTGACCCATGAGCCTGCCGTTGATCTGTCAAAGCTTTTAATCGATATAACACCGGCGACGCTGGATAAAGTCTTTTTATGTGATTCCGGTTCAGTGTCTGTTGAAGTGGCCATCAAAATGGCGCTCCAGTACTGGCAGTCCCTGAACCTGTCTAAAAAAAACCGAATGATCACTGTTCGGAACGGATACCATGGAGACACGTTTTATGCCATGTCTGTTTGTGATCCTGTTACCGGCATGCATCATGTGTTTAAAGATGTCCTACACCAGCACTATTTTGCCGATGCACCCGGATGTGCTTTTCATGAGCCCTGGGAGGAAAAACACCTGGACTCGATCCGGCGGCTTGTGGAAACCCATCATTCGTCCTGTGCTGCCGTTATTCTGGAACCCATTGTCCAGGGTGCGGGTGGCATGCGGTTTTACTCTCCCGAGTATCTGAAAAGGGTAAAAGACTTGTGTACTCAATATGATCTTTTGCTTATCCTCGATGAAATTGCCACAGGATTCGGCCGCACCGGTGAAATGTTTGCCTGTCACCATGCGGGTATTGAGCCAGATATCCTGTGCCTTGGAAAAGCCTTGACTGGTGGATATCTTTCCCTTGCGGCCACATTGACTTCCGACCGGATCAGCAGAGTGATTTCTGAGGGCGAATGTAAAGGATTCATGCACGGCCCTACGTTTATGGGAAATCCTCTTGCCTGTAGTGTGGCGGCAGCCAATATCCGCCTTCTTTTGTCCCAGGACTGGAAGAAAAGAATCCAAGAAATTGAATCCGGCCTGATCAATGGTTTATCCCCATGCAAGACATCCCACCGGGTCAAAGATGTCCGGGTGCTTGGCGCCATTGGCGTGGTGGAAATGAAACAAGCCGTAGACATGGAAAAAATTCAGGAAGCTTTTGTCCGGCAGGGTGTCTGGATCAGACCCTTTGGCAGGCTGATTTATACAATGCCCCCCTATATTATGGAAACCTTGGAACTTGGCAAATTAACGGAAGCGATTACGCACATCGTTTGTCAGGAGTCATGATGAAGTTGTTACAACCTTCTCCACAAAATCAATTCCGGGACAGACTCATTTCCCTTGAAAATAAGGGTCAGTTAAGGTCATTAAAAAATATTGGAAAAAGAGAGGGCAACACCATTGAATTTAAAAATACAACCTGCCTGAACCTGTCCTCCAACGATTATTTAGGGCTTTCCACAGACACAGCGCTGTGTGAAAAATTTTATGAAGGCATGGATAAAGAGAATATGACCCATGAATTTGGACTGGGTTCTTCTTCCTCACGGCTTTTGACCGGCAACTCCGATATTTATGAAAACCTTGAAAAAAAACTGTGCCGGTTTTATGGCAGGGAGGCGGCCCTTGTTTTTAATAGCGGATACCACGCCAATATCGGAATTATCCCGGCCCTGACCGGTAAAAAGGACCTTATCCTGTCGGATACCTTGAACCATGCCAGCATCGTGGATGGGATCCGTTTGTCAAAAGCCGACTGCATGATTTTTAAACACAATGATATATCCGATCTTGCAATGCTTCTTGAAAATAACCGAGCCAACTATGAAACTGTGCTCATCATCACAGAATCTGTTTTCAGCATGGATGGGGATCTTGCGGACATCCAGGCCCTGATCCAGCTCAAAGAATCCTTTGATACTCTTTTATATGTGGATGAAGCACACTCCGTTGGGATCTACGGCGCCCAGGGCCAGGGGTTGTGCTATGAAGTTGGTGTCCATGGCAAGATCGATATCCTGTTAGGGACCATGGGCAAGGCATTGGCCTCCCATGGCGCCTATGCAATTACAAGCTGTCTTCTTAAAGATTATTTGATTAACCATATGCGATCTTTGATCTATACCACTGCGCTTCCGCCGGTGGCTGTCAACTGGAACCGTTTCATCATCCAACACATGAATAATTTCAGTGAACACCGCAAAAAGCTTTTCAAGGTTTCCAATGCATTTCGAAATGCACTTGAAAAAAAACACATCCCTTTTCTCGGGCAAAGCCATATTATCCCAGTGATAACAAAAAGCAACACAAAGGCTGTGGAACTTTCTATGCTTCTCATGGATCACGGGTTTCTGGCATTTCCAATTCGACCGCCAACAGTTCCGGAGAATCAGTCCAGAATCCGGTTTTCATTAACATCAGACATTGAATACAAGGACATCGAAAAGGTTCCGGACCTTATTGTGTCCTGTTTGAGGTAATAATTTATGGGTTCCATATTTATCAGCGGCATTGACACCGATATCGGAAAAACCATTGCCACAGGTCTTCTGGCAAGATTTTTGTTGAAACAGTCCAGCGTTATTACCCAGAAACTTGTCCAGACCGGCTGCACAGACGTGTCCGACGACATCGGTGTTCACCGGCAACTCATGGGGTGCGGCATTCTGGAGCAAGACAGAAAAGGGCTGACATGCCCCTACCTGTTCCGGCACCCTTCCTCCCCGCATTTGTCGGCAAGTATGGAAGGTCGAAAGATTGATACAAAACACATTATAGAGGCAACCCTTGCACTTGAAAAGGAATTCACCACCGTTTTGATAGAGGGTGCAGGTGGCCTCATGGTACCGTTGAATTCAAGGACGATGGTTCTGGACTATATAATGGAAAACCAGTATCCGGTTGTCCTGGTTGCCTCCTCAAGGCTTGGCAGCATAAACCATACCTGCTTGTCCATTGAAGCCCTGGGATCAAGGAACATTCCACTTATAGGAATCATATACAACACCTTTGCTCAGGAAGATTTGTTGATCGCAAAAGATTCCATGGAACAAATCCGAACCTTTATGGTTCGTCACCACTATCCCGGCAATATAGTGGTGATGGATAAAATTGATTTTTCAAATCTTGAAGATATTGATTTTAGTTGTTTTTTCCCGGATAGAGATTAAGTTTTCTCAAC
>CAXHYW010000640.1:0-3110 GCA_964021475.1 uncultured Desulfobacteraceae bacterium
AGATCTACACATAGAGGCACCCTCTTTCCCTACACGACGCTCTTCCGATCTTGTTAAGCTTTTTTGTTGTGATTGTGTTCTTAAAATGGTCGGAATCACGGGAGAGAAGGGACTATCTTCTGCTCATTTTTGCCTCTGTGATTTTATCGGCTGTGGGCGCACTTTACTATGACACCCTGTTGAACCTTGTGCACATGGTCATTGTGGTCGCCTCCCTTGTAATGTCTTTGATTGCCATCCACATGGATCCCTATCACCTCAAACCCTTTTTTGTGGTTAAAAAAACAGGAAAACTGCTCCTGCTCGCCCTGCCCTTGATGCTGCTGTTGTTTGTGACCTTCCCCAGAATCCCGGGCCCCATCCTGAATCTGGGCATTGCTTTCGGCCTGCCGGTCAAGGTTTTGATCGACAGAGGAGATGGGCAATTTGGTGCGGCTAAAACCCTTCAGCCAGGCGGAATCAGTAAGGCCGGCCGTGAGGCAAACAATCACAATGTCCTTGTGGCGGAGTTCAAGGGATCTGTTCCCTTTAAAAGCCGACTTTACTGGCGGGGGCCTGTTTTCTGGGAGTTTGACGGCAATGAATGGAAACTGCCGGACAATTGGGATAACCGGTCAAAACTGATGGACAATGCCATCCGCTCCCAAAAAAGGCTGGACCGGGTCCTGCGGTTTAAAGAGGATCCGGTGCGGTATAGCCTGAGGGTCATGCCAAACGGCGGCAGATGGATCTATGGCCTGGATTTTCCTGCGGCCCCGGCCCCGGAAGTCTTTATCTCGTCGGAGTTTCAGTTGCTGAGCATCAGAAAGATCAATGACCGGGAACCCAAGTTTGACATGGTATCCTACCTGAACTACCAGGCAGGGGATAGGCTCACACCAGAGCAGAAAAAGCGGGGGCTTGCCTTTCCCGCGAACACCAACCCAAGACTTTTTGAATTCGGCAAAAAACTGGCGGCTGAATACCCCACCACCGATGATATTGTCCATGGGGCTCTTTTGCATTTAAATCAGTCAAAAATTCAGTTTGACCCTGAAGCAGTAATTGAGCCGGGACCGGACATGCTGGACCGATTTTTCTTTGAGGAGAAAAAAGGCGGGGCTGAGTACCTTGCCGGCAGTTTTGTCATGCTCATGCGGGCAGCAGGGGTGCCGGCAAGGCTTGTCACCGGCTACCGGGGGGGCAGCATTATTGCCCTGACCAACTTTGTCGTTGTCAAACGGGCCGATGCCCATGCCTGGGTCGAGGTCTGGGATGGTGGCAAGGGCTGGTACCGCGTTGAACCCAAGGATATTGTAAAGCCGCCTGCAAAACCTGAAAAAAGAAAAAAGACAGAGGTCAAACCCGGGAGCACGGTTGAAATTAAAACCCAGAAAGGTGAGCCCAGGGCCTTTAATTTTAAAGAACCGCCAAAAAAATCTCAAAAGCCTGCCCCAAAAGCTAAGAACAAGGCAGAAAAAGAGAACTTTTTTGACTTGTTCAATATATCCTCCCTTTTCGGCGGCCTTGAAAAATGGGTCATAAATTTTGACCCTGACAGGCAGGTTGAGATGCTAAAAGGTGCCGGTCTTGAAAGCAGCAACTGGGCAGATCTTCTCATCATGGCGGCTTCAGGAGTAATCCTGATACTTTGTATCTATCTTGGGGTTGCCTGGGGAATTTCACTAAAGAAAATTGATCCGGTCAGCCGAAGCTGGAAACAATTTTGTGACCATCTTGGCAAAAAAGGGGTGGGAAAAGAGGGGTGGGAATGCCCCGGCGATTATGTGAAAAGGGCCTGTGCCAGCCTGCCTGAAATTGACGAGGCCATAAATGATATTGGATCGCGGTATATGGACATCAGGTATAGGAATAATGAAAATAAAGAATCGATTCTGTCCTTTAAACGGCAGGTAACACGGTTCATATCAATGACATGATTTGGGACAATATATGAAAAAATTCAAGGTATTTATTTTGGTTTTATTTGGTTTTGTTTTCTGGGCAATTACCGCCCATGCCGCCCAGGGGCTCACCGAGGACTACGGGCCTGTGGTTGCGGCCATTGTTGAAAGGGGGGACAAGGCCCTGGAGGCCTACTCCCCTTCATCCGGCGTATTGACAGGCAACGAATTTTCAAGACTCTACTTTGATATTTTTGAATCCAGCGGCATGGAGTTCACCCTGAATCTGAAAGATTCCTCCTTCATGCTCAAGATAGAATCTTCCTTCAGCCTGATCATCAGCCAGTGTATGAAGGCAGAAGAAAAACAGGTCATTGAAAAAAGTTGGCAGAATTTAAAGATAAATCTTGATATTGCCGTGGAAGAATACTCCTCCGGGGGCAAAGCCGTGGGATTCTGGGGCCGGGTGTTACAGTCCTTTTTAATTTTGTTCAGAGAAGGAGTTGAAGCCATGCTTGTGGTTGCCGCCCTTATCGCCTACCTGAGACGGTCGGGATATCCGGACAAGGTCAAGGTCATCTGGCTTGGGGTTGTGGCCGCACTTTTTGCCAGTGCTGGTGCGGCATGGGCATTAAACTCCCTTTTAAAGATATCCGGGGCCGGTCGGGAGGCCATCGAGGGGGTCACCATGCTCATTGCCGTTGCTGTCCTCCTCTATGTGAGTTTCTGGCTTACGGCAAAAAGTGATGCAGACCGATGGAAGGCATTTATCCAGGACCAGATGGATGACGCTCTTGGAAAAGGAAGCATGTTTGCCCTGGGGTTTGCCGCCTTTCTTTCCGTGTTTCGGGAGGGGGCGGAGACGATTTTATTCTACCAGGCCCTGATCGGCGGGATCACGGGAAGTCTGAATGCCGTGTGGGTGGGCATGGCCATTGCCGTTGTTTGTCTCTTGCTGGTTTATGGGGGTGTCAAATTTGCATCATTGACACTTCCCATCGGTATTTTTTTCAAGGGTACGGCAGTCCTTTTGTTTACCATGGCCTTTATATTCACGGGCAAGGGTATTCTTGAACTCCAGGTAAGCGGCATGATTCATACAACAGGGCTTGACGGGTGGCCCATGGTTGCCTGGCTTGGTGTGTTTCCCATCGTTGAAACCATGATAGCCCAGGCTCTGGTGCTTTGCATCATTCCCATTGGGTGGGGTATCATGAGGTTTAAAAG
>CAXHYW010000641.1:0-3102 GCA_964021475.1 uncultured Desulfobacteraceae bacterium
GATGGCCATATCTGGGGCGGTGAGATTCTGGTGTGCACCCACCGTCATTTTTCCAGAAGGGCCCAATTGTCCTATATTCCGATGCCCGGAGGGGATGCAGCCGTTCTGGAACCCTGGCGCATGGCTGCGGCGGTTCTGTTCAAGGCCCATGGCAGATCCTTTTTGGATTTGGATCTTCCCTTTATTCGATCCATGGATCCCCAAAAGCTTAAGTTTCTCTGCCAGATGATGGAAAAGAAGTTGAATTCCCCGTTAACCTCAAGTGCCGGTCGGCTGTTTGATGCGGTTTCTTCTCTCTTAGGTCTTTGCCATACCATCAGCTATGAAAGCCAGGCTGCCATGGTGCTTGAAGCCGCTGCTGTCACGGCAGGGTGCGGGAAGCAGGAGAGTAAAGGAAAAGCCTATTTCGTTGATATCTTTGAAAGCCAGCGGCAAGTGTCCCCCTATTATGAGGTGGATATGATGCCTTGCATCCGGGAAATTGTTCAGGATATAAAACAAGGGATTTCGCCCGGGCAGATCAGTAATGGCTTTCATATAGCCCTGGTCAACGGGTTTGTGGATGCGGCTTCCCGGGTAAAAGAGGATACCGGGATTCACAAAGCCGTCTTGTCCGGCGGGGTGTTTAACAACAACCTTATATTAAATCATACCATTTTGGGGCTTGAGAAAAAGGGATTTACCGTATACACCCATAGCAAAGTCCCCACTGGAGACGGGGGGATAAGTTTTGGTCAGGCATTGGTGGCGGCTGCCACAACCATCCCCAAAACAAAGGGGTTAACTTCAAGGAAAGTATAAATGAGCTTAAAATATATAGATGAGTACAGGGATTCTGATTTGGCACGGATTTTAGTGAAAAAAATTCAGGCCATAAGTCATAAAAAGTTACGGCTGATGGAGGTGTGCGGCACCCATACCATGTCTATTTTCAAGCATGGTATCAGAAGTGTGCTGCCGGAACACATCACTCTATTGTCTGGCCCTGGCTGTCCTGTTTGTGTGACGGCCCAGAAGGATATTGATGCCTTTGTCCAGTTTTCAAAAAAAGAAAATATGATTGTGGCCACCTTTGGGGATTTGATGAAGGTGCCGGGGTCCGGTTCCAGTCTGGCAAGGGAAAAAGCCGAAGGGGCCGATGTCAGGATGGTTTACTCCGTGCTTGATGCCCTGGCCATTGCAAAAGAAAATCCAGACAAACAAGTGGTCTTTTGCGCGGTGGGGTTTGAGACCACCACCCCCACCATCGCTGCCACTATTTTGTCCGCCAGGGAGGAGGGGGTAAATAATTTTTCCATTTATTCGGCCAATAAACTGACGCCTGCAGCCCTGGCTGCGCTCATGGAAACAGATGGGGTCAAAATAGACGGATTTATTCTGCCCGGCCACGTCTCTGTGATAACCGGCACCAATGCCTATCGGGATACCTTTGAAAAATATAATATCCCCTCGGCGATTACCGGGTTTGAACCCATCGATATTCTCAAGGCCGTCCTTATTCTTATTGAGCAAAATGAGACCGGGGTAAAGGCCTTGGTAAATGCCTATCCCCGGGCGGTATCCGATGATGGCAACCTCAAGGCCAAGGCTATCTTAAACCAGGTGTTTGAACTCTGTGATGCCACTTGGCGGGGAATCGGTGAAATCCCTTCCAGCGGCATGAGCCTTAAAGATGAATTTAAGGAGTTTGATGCGGCCAAAAAATTTAATATGGATCTGCCCGATGTGCCGGAACCTGCCGGGTGTGCCTGCGGCCAGATTCTTATGGGGCTTAAAACCCCGGAGGCGTGCAAACTCTATAAGAAAAAATGCACTCCCATGACTCCGGTAGGGCCTTGCATGGTTTCCAGCGAAGGGTCTTGTGCTGCTTTTTACAGATATAGTTAACGGTTAAACAATCGCAAAAAATTATTAGGAAAAATTATGAAGAACGATAAAGTGTTGTTGGATCACGGGTCAGGCGGTAAAATCTCCCATTCAATGTTTTCAGAGCTGATACTGCCGTTGTTTGACAACCCGGAACTGGCCAAGCAGGATGACGGCGCCATCCTTACGGTGGGGGCAGGCAGGCTTGCTTTTTCCACGGATTCCTATGTGGTGGAACCCATTTTTTTTCCCGGGGGCAATATTGGTGATCTGGCCGTTAACGGGACCATAAATGACGTATCCATGTGTGGGGCTGTCCCAAAGTATATTTCTGTGGGGCTTATTATTGAAGAGGGGCTGCCGCTTTCAGAGCTTAAAACCATCCTGGAAAGCATGGCAGGGGCTGCCAGGAAGGCCGGGGTGAAAATTGTCACCGGCGACACCAAGGTGGTGCCCCGGGGAAAGGCGGATAAAATTTTTATCAACACCTCGGGGATCGGTGTGATCCCAGATGGCGTCAACGTCTCCGGCAGCAATGCCAGACCCGGAGATAAGATCATTGTCAGCGGCACCATTGCCGACCATGGGATTACCGTGCTCAGCACCCGGGAAGGACTCAAATTTGATTCTGATATTCAAACAGATTCCGCCCCTTTAAATAAAATGGTCCAGTCAATGATAGACTCCCCCTATGAGATCCATGTTCTGCGGGATCCCACCCGGGGGGGGCTTGGCACCACGTTGAACGAAATTGCAGTCCAGTCCCGTGTGGGGATAACGCTTATTGAGTCCTGTCTGCCCTTAAAGGGAGCGGTGAGGGGTACCTGCGAACTGTTGGGATTTGATCCCCTTTACATTGCAAATGAAGGGAAATTGATTGCATTTGTACCGGAAAAGGATGCCCAAAACGTATTGGAACTCATTCGCCGGGACGAATTTGGAAAGGATGCCGTGATCGTTGGTGAGGTAACAGACAGGGAGCCCGGCCGGGTGTTTTTGGAAACCCTTATCGGCGGTTCCAGGATTGTGGACATGCTCACAGGAGAGCAGCTTCCCCGAATCTGTTGATCTCAAGATTATAGTGGCAGGTTTTTAGCGGGCCCGTGAGCCAAGATTCTTGCGGGCCCGTTCTCTTTAGGTGGTGTGAGTATTAGATAGTCTGGTCCGATGTGGCTAAAATATCGCGAATATGTTTTCGGGCGACCTCTAAAAAGGCAGGGAAGGCCTTGGCAAGTT
>CAXHYW010000642.1:0-3100 GCA_964021475.1 uncultured Desulfobacteraceae bacterium
TTATTGACAATGTCAGGAAAAATCGATCCAGGGTCAACCGGATTGAACTGTTAGACATAAGTCTTTTTTCGGTTTCATGGAGCTCTTTTATCCATTCAAGGAATGTGTTGTATGCATGCATCTGACCAATATCTTTAAATGCGTCAAAAAAATCAAGGTTAACTATTTTTTCAGGGCTGTATTTAAATATACAAAAATCTCTGAGAACCATTTTGATGATGGTCAGTGCCTCAAAAATAGTGTCTGGATACATACTCAATTTTTGGGAAAGCATCAGGCCCTTTCGAATATTGGATTCGTTTCCAGAGGAAACAATGCCAATTATTTCTTTTATAATCCAGGTACGCAGTTTTTGCCAGTCCATTTGCCCGGGTTGAGTCTCGGTTGATCCCAGGTTCAAAAACATTAATGCTTTGTTCAGATCGGATCCGGCAGTTTTAGCTGCGATCGCTGCTTTTTCCGGGTCTATGCCATATGTGTTGACAAGGGTTTGCCCGATTTCACGACAGGACGCCGGTGAAAACCGAATCTGCCGGCACCTTGAAAGAATCGTGGGTAAAAGTGGCGGCAGCTGGGTGGCTGTCAGGATAAAAAATGTATTTTGCGGCGGTTCCTCCAAAACTTTAAGCAATGCGTTTTGGGCCTGGACGTTCATTTTGTCTGCATCCAGAATCAGGACCATGCGTTTGCGGGCTTCATTTGGTTTCCCGGAAATTAAAAGCCCTATTTCTCTGATCTGGGAAACGGAAATCATTTTTTTCTTTTCAGGTAAAGACACCTGGATGATGTCCGGGTGCATGCCAGTACTTATTTTTTTACAGGACACACATCGATTGCAGGGCCGCTGGGTTGTATCCTTACAATTACAGCCCTTTGCAAATTCCAATGCCCGTTGTCTTTTTCCGGTATTCCTTTTTCCGGAAAAAAGAAGGGCATTGGGAATCTTATCTGTCTGAATGATAAAATTTAATTCAGCTAGGGTCTGTTCAGATATGGTTTGGGATATGGCGGTTTTTTGATCAAAATCCGGCATCCTTTGATCAATGGACATCGGTTAGTAATCTACCCGCTCCTTCAACTCTTTCCCACATTTGAAAAAGGGCAGTCGTTTGGGGGGAATTTGTACCTTTTGTCCGGTCTTGGGATTTCTTCCGGTATAACTTTTGTATTCCTTGATATGGAAACTGCATAGTCCTCTTATTTCGACCCGTTCCCCTTTGATAAAAGAGTCTGCCAGGGAATCAAAAAAAAGTCTAATTACTTCAGCGGCCTCGGCCTTGGTCAGGTTTGCCCTTTCCTTTAACGTGGAAATTAATTCAAGTTTATTCATAGATCCTCAATATACAATTAAAAAGCTTAATATTTGTTTGGGTTTTAATTAAAATTTAATAAAAAGTCAAGGGGTTATGATGGGAAGTCGGGAAGTTTTTCAACGCAATTCCCATCCATCTCCACCCCGGCGTATTGACCGAGAAGATCAATTTTAATGATGACTCTCCCCTTGCCTTTGTGCCGGGTAAACTCTCCCTTTACGCCTGCCATGGGGCCCTCTAAAATCATTACAGGATCACCTTTTTGAAGTAGAATGGAGCTTCCTGAAATTAGATCCACATTGGCATGGGTCATGATCAGCAGTGATTCTATCTGGGAATCGGGAATGGGGACCGCTCCCTTTGCATTCCCCAACAGCCTGACCGCCCCCGTTGTTTTCAGAATATTCAGTTGATCGGCAGGTGCCAGGGTGGAACGGACGAACAAATAGCCAGGGAATAAGGGGACTTCAATCATTAATTTCCGGTCTTTTCGCTGGCTTTGTCGTCTTGTCTTGGGTAAAAACGCATCGATTTTTTTTCCGGTAATCCCTTTATACACTGTTTGTTCAAAATTGCTTCGGGTCAGAAGTGCAAACCAGTTTAATGGATGGTTCATCATTGGTTGCCAAACCCCCCAATGCCGTTAAGGGAGATCAGAAAGGTGATGCTCTTGTCTGCAGAGGTGTCCTTGAATTCCAGACCTAGGCCCCAGCAAGCCTTGGTAATGGTTATACCGACCTTACTTTCAACAAGGTCATTTGTTTTTAAATTGCTTTCAACTGAACCATAGGCCATGAGTGAATCCGTAATTCTTACATTGAGTCGGGTATACCAGGTTTCAAAAGTGTCTTCACTATACTGGTAGGAGGTGGTTATGGAATCTCCCCGATGGTCATATATATTTGCCCCGATTTGGGTTTTGCCAATCTGATTTGCATAGGGAGACCAGCCAATTTTTGCAGTCATGGAAAAATATTGTAAAAAATTAAATTCACTTTCAAGATTGATATCTGACCAGGCGTTGGATTCCAATTCCGGTTCGACATTGAAGCTCTGGTAAAGTTTGACCCATACAAATTCTTTGTATCGATTTGTTTGGGTGCCATCTGGGTTGGGCGTCTGATTTTTGCTAATCAGGCTGTTGGTCAGGGACCAGGTAACAAGATTGGATTTGCCAATATAGTCAATGGTATCAAAATAGGGTAAATCATCCTTGATTTCATTGGGTTGATAGGCATATTCAAGTTTTGGTACGATGGTATGTTTCAGTTTGTCTGCAAATCCATTGTTCAGGGTGAACACCTGGCTCACCGTGGTGGACAACTGGGCCCCTATGTCATAGGTGGCCCGTGTTCTGAATCCGTCGGTTTCTCCATGGATGTCTGTAAAATCATCCGTGTGCCAGGCCGTTCCCCGGGTGCCTATAAAGGGTTCAAAGAAAAAGGCTTTCCCAAGCTGAACCGGGAGGTACAATTTGGGATAAAGGTCTGCTCTTTGTCCGTTGACAAGGGTGTCGGTAGTGTCCTGCCGGTAAAAGGATCTGAATTCAGAGTCCAGGGTGTAAAAGAAACTTGAATTGCCGATTTGCTGTTTGATGGTGTCAAATTCAATGCTGGGCAGTGTCTGAAGGGTGGTGTCATCCGTGTCTGTCTGTCGTGCAATCACATCGTCATACCAGAGCGCCTGGACATTGAAATCATAATTGGTTCCGTATTTATTGATGTTCAGGCTGTTGGTTCTAGATCGGAAGAGCACACGTCTGAACTCCAGTCACTCCGGAGAATCTC
>CAXHYW010000643.1:0-3099 GCA_964021475.1 uncultured Desulfobacteraceae bacterium
CATTGAGTTGCTCATTTATTTGTTCAAGCTCACTATTAAATTTTGATATCAACCCGTTTTCTGCAAAACTGAAGACCCCCTGGCTGCCGGTGATGATATGTTCGTGCATGACAATCCCTACATTATTCAAGGCAAACATTAATTTTTTTGTAATATTAAGATCACTTGTGGACGGAGAGATATCACCCGACGGATGGTTGTGTGCAAAAATAACCGCAGCTGCCTTGTGCGCGATGGCATGGATCACCACTTCTCTTGGGTAGACCGAGCTTGATGTCAGGCTACCGGTAAATAGGATTTCAGAGGCCAGCACCCGATTCTTCGCATCCAGAAAAATACCCATGAAATGTTCTTTTGCCTTGTAACCGATGACATGGTTCAGGTAATCCATCAAATCTTCTGAATTTTTGACCACATCCCGGGAGAGTATTTTTGATTCAAGGTAACGGTCACCCACAGCCTTGATCAGCAAAATCCCAAAACTATTTTCCTTGCCCACCCCATCCACAAGACAAAGATCTTCCGTCCCTGCCTCCAGAACCCCCTGAAAAGTTTTAAACCGTTTCATCAACAGTTTAGCGCTGGGTTTGCAATCCTTTCTCGGTGTATTCAGAGAGAGAAGCAGTTCAATGACTTCATAATCATGGAACCCGGAAAGGCCGCTGGCTAAAAATTTTTCCCGCAGCCGTTTCCGATGTCCATCACCCTTATTGGTCGGGGTTGTCTCCTTGATCTTCATCTGTTTCTATTTCATCTGTTTCTATTTCAGGGTCAATTTCATCTGTTTCTATTCCATCAGGCACAAGGCCTGTGGTTTCAACGTCTTCCCCGTCTATGTCTTCTTCCTCTTGCGGTCCGGCCGCTCCCTCGGGGAGTCGTGCGATACCGATCAAGGTTTCCTTGGGGGACAAATTAATCAATTTCACGCCCTGGGTGTTTCTGGAAATCACATTAATTCCGCCAATGGCGGTTCGGATAAGTTTTCCCTTGTCCGTCACCATCATGAGTTCATCATTATCACCCACCAGCGCCAGGGCCACCATCTGCCCATTCCGCTTGGAGGTCTTGATGGAAAACACCCCTTTACCACCCCGGGTCTGGGTCCTGTACTCTTCAACACTGGTCCGTTTGCCATATCCGTTCTCGGTCACCGTCAACAGAGTTTCTTGATCTCCCAAAACTTCCATGCCGACCACACGGGTTCCTTCGTCAATGCGCATTCCTCTGACGCCCATGGACCCCCGGGCTGTATCCCGGACATTGGCTTCGTTGAAGCGGATCACCTTGCCCCCTTCAGATCCCAGGAAGATATTGCTGTTCCCGTCGGTAATCCGGGCAGCAATGAGTTCATCCCCTTCGGCCAATTTCACCCCGATGAGACCGCCGGACCTGGGTCGCGAATAGTCCATCAAATCGGTTTTCTTGACCCGCCCTTTTTTGGTGGCCATGACCACGTACTTGTCTGCCACAAATTCATCCACAGTCAGGACCGTTGCCAATTTCTCCCCCTCATCAAACTTCAAAAGGTTGACAATGGCCTTCCCCAAACTGGATCGACCCGCCATGGGCAATTCATACACCTTGGACTGGTAAACCTTACCGAAATTGGTAATAAACAAAAAGGTAGCATGGGTGGAAGCCACAAACAGATGCTCCACAAAATCATCGGTCTTGGTTCCCATGGCTGTTTTGCCCTTACCCCCCCGGTGCTGGCTGGCATAAAGCGTAACCGGATTTCGTTTGATATACCCGCTGCGGCTCACGGTAACCACCATGTCCTCTTCGGCAATCAGATCTTCAATACCGATGGTGGTGGTGCTTTCCACAATAACCGTGCGACGGGCATCACCGAATTCTTCTTCCAGCTCGATTAACTCATCCTTGATCAGCCCCTTGACAACGGTCTCACTTGACAGGATTTCGTTATACCAGGCAATATCCTTGAGCAGTCCGTCGTACTCTGTGATAATTTTGTCCCGCTCCAAACCGGTGAGGCGCTGGAGCCTCATATCCAGGATTGCCTGGGCCTGGATGGCGGTCAGCGTAAAGGTCTCAATCAGGCTATTTCTTGCCTCTTCCGGAGATTGGGAGGCACGGATCAAGGCCACCACGCGATCCAGATTATCCAGGGCAATTTTCAGCCCTTCCAGGATATGGGCCCGCTCTTCTGCCCTACGCAGATCATACAGGGTCCGCCGGATAATCACATTTTTCCGGTGGGCTATAAAATGATTGAGGATTTCTTTGAGGGTCAGCAGTTCCGGCCGGTCATTGACCACGGCAAGGAAAATAATACCAAAACTTGTCTGCATATTGGTGTGTTTGAAAAGCTGATTGATCACCACTTCCGGATATTGGTCCCGCTTAAGGCCCACGGCAATTCTCATGCCATCCCGATCGGATTCGTCCCGGACAAAAGAAGCGCCGGTGATCACTTTGTCCCGCATGAGTTCGGCAATTTTTTCAACCACCTTTGCCTTGTTGACCTGATAGGGAAGCTCAGTAACCACAATGGTTTCCTGTCCAGTTTTTTTATTTTCCTCTACTTCCACCTTGGCCCGGACGGTGATGATCCCCCTGCCCGTGCTATAGGCTTCATATATCCCTTTGAGGCCATATATATGACCAGAAGTTGGGAAATCAGGCCCGGGAATATATTCCATCAGGTCTCGTATACCCATTTCCGGGTTATCGATGAGGGCTTTAATTCCCCCAATCACTTCAGTGATATTGTGGGGAGGAATATTGGTGGTCATGCCCACGGCAATACCCGAAGAGCCATTGACTAAGAGAGCCGGAAACTTGGTGGGAAGCACTACTGGCTCATTAAGGGTTTCATCATAATTTGGGGTCCAGTCAACCGTCTCTTTTTCAAGATCTGCCAGCATCTGGTGGGACAGTTTTTGCATACGGATTTCCGTATACCTCATGGCTGCCGGAGAATCCCCATCCACGGACCCAAAGTTTCCTTGACCATCCACCAGGGGATATCTCATGGAAAAATCCTGGGCCATACGGACAATGGTGTCATATATGGCGGCATCCCCATGGGGATGATATTTACCCATGACATCACCGACAATACGGGCGGATTTTTTA
>CAXHYW010000644.1:0-3092 GCA_964021475.1 uncultured Desulfobacteraceae bacterium
AGGTCCAGATCCACCAGGACCACCCGCTTGCCTTGTCTTGCAAGCAAAACGCCTATATTGGCGGTTATCATACTTTTTCCGATCCCGCCCTTACCGCCACCGACAGGATATATCTGTGTGAATTTAATGAGCCATTCCTTTATTGAATTTGTTGGGTGATTACCAATTTATCGCAAAATTGAACAGCCATGTCAAGCGGTCCGTCACCCATCGCAATTCTGGGTAACCGATACAATTTATCAAAGGGATCTATTCATCTGGGAAATCCTTAAATTTTATGGCAAAAAGTCGCTAGCAGAACGGATCTCAAATTTTTTCAATTAGATACAACCTTTCCAAACGTTTGGAAAGAACTGACCCATGGGTCAAATTGATGATAAAATCCAAGAAAACGGCGGTTGCGCTATTTTTACCCTTTGTTTTTTACAGCCTACTCCTGCAGGGCCATTTGTGTATAGTCAGATGATTTTATGAATTCATGTGCATGGCGATGGGCGGGTTTAACTTTTGTTGTTTCTTCATGGCGTACATCGCCTTGTCCGCCCTGCTGATAATGCCCTCGACAGTATCAAATTCCCCCTGCCAATTTGAAAGCCCCCAGCTCAGGGTGAATTTCCGACCGGAAAACAGTTTTTGACTCTTTTCTCCGTACAGAAGCTCAATCCGATGAATTACATCTCGGCTATGACCACTTGTCAGCCCGGGAAAGATAACAAGAAACTCATCCCCTCCGACCCGAGCCGCAATATCCGTGTTCCTGACGGTATAATTAATGGCATCGGCAACTGCAAGAATCATTTGGTCGCCCCCTTTATGACCGAAGGTGTCGTTTACCAGTTTAAGGTCATTGAGGTCAATATAGGCAAGGCATAAAGGTTGTGACGACCTTTTAAAGAGATTAATTTGATACTCCAGCCTCTCCATTACTGCCCGATGGTTAAGTAACTCTGTCATACCATCAATCGTAGCGGATTTTTCCAATGACCTGAGATACCATTTATTTTTCACTCTGGAGACACCAAGGAACCAACCCAATATGATCATCGTTACACCGATTATACCACCCCCCAGTGTAATATTTTTAATGAGAAGCAAACTGCGGGCCTGAACTTTTTTTCTGGGGACAAACATCAGAAGAGTCCAGGTATACGGCTTATTTATGATGGTCAGTCTCTCCACTGAGAAATGCACTATCTGTGTTCGGTAATATATGCCCTCCGGACGCTCGAATCTGTTCTCATTAGTGGTGGATAACTTCTGCCAGAAATCGGGGTAATCGGCGAAAAAACCCATTTGTTTATCAGGATACATAAAGCCGAGATCCTTGCCTGGGTCAGAACTTCCCAGATAGTAGCCATCTTCATTGAGAAGAGTCCATTGGTCCCCTTCATGTTTATTCATAT
Organism: uncultured Desulfobacteraceae bacterium; assembly: GCA_964021475.1. Lineage (GTDB taxonomy): Bacteria > Desulfobacterota > Desulfobacteria > Desulfobacterales > Desulfobacteraceae > NBML01. The sequence goes on from CAXHYW010000644.1 coordinate 1,404, forward strand.
CATCAAAATAATCAAAAACCTGCTGTACCAGATAGTTGATGACAAAAAAACCAAGACGCTTTCCATCCGATCCAAATACTGGGGCTACAAAACGGATCATAGGCTTATGGGGGATCTCAATTTCACCCTGCTCAACATTCAGATCCAACTGACTCATGTAAATCTTATTTTCTTTAAGATTGACGGATTGTTGAAAATAGTAACGCCCCGACTTATCTTGCAGTTGGCCCACTGGACAGATTTTCGTCTTATTATTTTTTCCAAGATCCACACGGACCTTTTCAAAACCATTGAGATCAATCAGACGAAGCTGATCAAATGTAGGTGCAAAACGGTTCACATTTAATCGTACTATTTCTGCCAACAATCGCTCAGCTTCTTCCCGGACCTGGCGATCGTCTGTAAGAAAAACTTTGACTATGGCCGATAAGCGAGGGATATGAATGAGATAGCCCTCTAACCGGGAGAAGAGATTATCTACATGATCATTCATACTGTGTAGCTCGATTATTTGCTCTCGGTCCATTTCCTTACGGATATTGACCTGGATATTTTTGTAGATTAAAAAAAGGGAAATGATAACAATGACAAAAAGGGAAAAAGACCAAAGAAGGCCGACACGCAGCTGTTCTTTTTCCTGCTGCGAAGATGTACTTTTAAAGACTGGTCGGATCGTCTTTTGCATCACATGTCTCCTGCTGATTCCGTTTGTATTGTGCGCGATCCGCCATAAATCCCTTTGCCACCATGTCTCGCAAAGAACCGTTAGCCTGAACCCAGTTCCATGCCTTGCATAATTCCTTTGATATGGTAACACTATATTTTAGGAATTATTCATAATAATAGAAAAAATTTTAAGATTATGAAAGAAAATTAAATCTTAACTTTGAGCAAAAACTTAACATTTGTGAAAATGATCAAAGTGCTTGTCGGTAAATGATCTTATCTGATTTAAGACCAAAATATAATTTTTATTCAATTTTAAATCTTAAGTATAATGTTCTTGAGCATATGAAACTTAAGATTTAAAGAAGGGGAGTTGAAACCTGTAAGATCACTTTTTCAAATTTCCTAAACCACACCTGAGAAATCATGACATTTAATAATAGTCCACCCCTTTGAATTCGGCATTGGGGCGGGGAACAAGCAAACATAATGATCAGTATAAAACATTAAAGATACCGATACAATTTATCAAAGGGATCTTTTCATCTGGGAAATCCTTAAATTTTATGGCAAAAAGTCGCTAACAGAACGGAGCTCAAGTTTTTTCAATTAGATACAACCTTTCCAAACGTTTGGAAAGAACTGACCCATGGGTCAAATTGATGATAAAATCAAGAAAAAGGCGTTTGCGCTATTTTTACCCTTCGTTTTTTACCCGGCTTTTTTGAGCAATTCAAAACAATTTTAGACACGGTCGACAAAATTTACCAGCAACACAAACCAGGGCCCTTGTGTCGTTCATTAAAATCTGTATGTAAAGTTCCCCTATCACAAGATCTCGGCGTCATTTTTTTTGTTTAACTCCAGGATTTCTTAATAATAGTTCGGCCTAATCCAGGCTTGGAATGATCATCTGGTAGCTTTTTTATACTTTCAATATCTTACGATCTTTCCATACGTATGGAAACAACTGACCCATGGGTCAAATTGATGATAAAATCAAGAAAAAGGCGTTTGCGCTAT
>CAXHYW010000645.1:0-3079 GCA_964021475.1 uncultured Desulfobacteraceae bacterium
TGATCTTCAGAAACCCCATACTTTTCCATCCGGTCAATTCCGGCAAAATTTAAATGGGGATTGTTCGCCCGGAACTGTCCTTCCACACTTTCATTAAACCCTTTTCCAGCAAGGGCGAATTCATCACTGGAAGCTGTTTTTTTCACTGGGGTTGTCCCGGGGTTTAAAATCACCTCTTTGGTGGTTAGGGCGGAGATATGCATGAATCCCCGGGTGCCTGTGTCTTGCGTCTGGACCGTTAACCAATTCTCATTTTCTTCCAGAATAATCACTTTGTCCCCATAGGACAGACGCTCCACGATTACCCCTAAAAATGAGGGCGTTTTTCGTACCTGGCCTTGTCGTACCTGAACACTCATCGATTTGTCCATGATGTCAAAAGCTCCTTTTAAGATAGCAATTATCTTTGGATGGGTTGCCTTTTTCTTCTAGAAAAGTTATAAATACACCCACTATAGGGCCAGGATCGGGAGAAATCAAGAATATTGGGGATATCTTAATAGATTATAAACCCTTGCTGTTTTTGTTTGAGAAATGAATGCTCCTTGGCGTTGTTGGGGGAAAATATGCCTTGGGGTATAAACTGTTGTTTTAAATTCGCATTCGTTTATTCTAGGATATAGGACATGAACTGGACCATATTCTTTGGTTTTTTTACCCTGATTTCAGGGATGACCTGCACCGGCATCGCAATTTATCTGGCCCATTATCGGGATAAAATCAGTGCCCGGCAGCTCATGTTGCTGATGGCCGCTATTTCCATCTGGACCCTTGGGTATGGCATGGAATTTTTAAGCCCTGACCTTTCCCTGAAGCTCTGGTGGGTCAAGGTCGAATATTTAGGCGTATCCTGGGTGGGGGTGCTATTCTATAAATTTGTTTGCACCGTCACCGGAAAAGATTATTTTTTAAAAAAGCGACTCGATTTTCTTTTCTGGGTGGTCCCCGTTCTGACCATTTTTCTTGTTCTGACCAATGAATTTCATGGTCTGATGTGGTCCCAAACCTATTTGGAATCAAATTCTGTATTCCATGGGGTCATTTATGACCGGGGAATCTTTTTCTGGGGGTATACCCTATTTTCCTATGGGTTGATTCTTTGGGCAACCCTGATTCTTATAAAGGCAGTTGTCTCGTCCAGGGGCCTTTATCAAAAACAACTTATCCTTATCCTTGTTGGTAGTCTGGTTCCCTGGCTTTGTAATCTGTTGTATCTGTTCGGTTTACAGACACTCAAGGTGATAGATCTCACCCCTTTTGCCTTTATGCTCTGCGGGAGTTTGTTTGTCTGGGGTTTTTTGAGGTATCAATTGCTGGACCTTATTCCCCTGGCCCATGGGGCCGTCATGGACAGCATGGGGGACCCCGTGATTGTTATGGATATGAATGACCGGGTCATGGAGATTAACAGGGCTTGCTCAAAAACCTTTTCGATTCAACCCTTCCGGCCCGGACAGGAAAAGGCAGAAAATATGTTCCCGGATCTTTACGGGTTTATTGCCACTCACCGAAAAGAGAAAGCGGTTGAAATAGAGGCATCCTTGACCATGGAAGGAAGTTTACACCAATGGGATTTGCGGATATCTCCTTTGCGGACCCCAAAGGAAAAACAGAGTGGTTGGCTGATTGTTTTAAGGAATATTACCGAACAAAAACAGACGGAAGCGGCATTACGGAAAAGTGAAGAACGTCACCGGACCATGCTCGAGGCATCCCCCACCCCCATTATCTATTATTCGGAAAAAGGGGAGGTAACCTATGTTAATCCAGCCTTCACCCGGGTATTTGGATGGGATCGTGCAGAATTGTTAGGGAAACCACTTGATTTTATTCCGGAAAAACACAAACAGGCAACCAAGGATGCCGTCCAGGAGACGTTCAATCTTCCCCAGGGAAATTTTGATTTTATCACCCAGCGACACACAAAATCCAACGAGATCCTGGATATCAGCATCAACTCTGCCTTGTATCGAGACCCCGAGGGAAAACAGACCAGCATGGTGGTCAATTATACGGATATTACCCAAATCAAAAAGGCGGAAAAGGAACTTCGGTTTGCCCGGGACTATGTGAGAAGCATCATCAATTCCATGCCCTCCATTCTTATCGGAGTGGATGAGAGGACAATGATCACCCAGTGGAACCTTGAGGCCGAGAAGATCACCGGGATACCGGCGGATCATGCCCGGGGCAGATTGCTTGCCACGGTTTTTCCCCGGCTGGCCGAGGTGATTCCCACTATTTTTATGGCCATTGAAAATCAGCAGGTGCAAAGACGTGAAAAAATTCCCCTGGTAATTAACAAGAAAAAATTTGTGACAGATATTACGGTTTATCCCATATTGTCGGACAATTTGCCCGGGGGAGTGATCCGGGTGGATGACATCAGTGAGCGGATAAAAATAGAGGAAATGATGGTCCAGTCAGAAAAAATGATGTCCGTGGGGGGACTTGCGGCTGGTATGGCCCATGAGATAAACAATCCCCTTGCCGGTATCCTCCAGAATCTCCAGGTGATTCGAAACCGCTTGACTAAACCACAGCCCGCCAATATCAAAACGGCTGAAAAATACGGTATTGAGCTGGATCATCTCCAGGCTTACATGGAAGAAAGGGGGATTTTCCACATGATGGATCAGGTGGCATCCCTGGGCAGGCGGGCGGCAAAAATCGTTGAAAACATGCTGTCATTCAGCCGTAAAAGTGATAGCAGACAATCCCGTCATTATCTGAACGACATGGTGGAATCCACCCTGGACCTTGTGGGAAATGATTATCGCCTGAAAAAGAAGTATGGGTTCCGTGCCATGGAAATTTCCCGGGAAATTGAGGGCGATCTTCCACCGGTTCCCTGCGAAAAAACCAAAATTCAACAGGTTCTCTTTAATATTTTCAAAAATGGGACCGAAGCCATGTCCGAAGCCAATATTGCCTACCCCAAATTTGTTATCCGATATTTTCTGGAACAGAATATGGCCTGCGTTGAAATCAGGGACAATGGTCCCGGGATCCCGGAAGAAATTCGGAAGCGGATTTTTGAACCTTTTTTCACCACCAAGGCGGTGGGCGTTGGAACCGG
>CAXHYW010000646.1:0-3079 GCA_964021475.1 uncultured Desulfobacteraceae bacterium
CTGGGCGATCTGATCAATTTAAATATTGACCAGTTGGAAGAACAACAAGGCAAGGACGGCGGCCTGTCAGGGCTGTCCACGGGCTATTCCAACCTGAACCGAATCACCTCTGGCCTCCAGGGATCTGATCTTATCATCATTGCAGCCCGCCCCAGTATGGGCAAGACAGCCTTTGCCCTGAACCTTGCCAGAAATGTGGCCCTTGAAGAAAGAAAACCCGTGGCGGTTTTCTCCCTTGAAATGTCCAATGAACAGCTGTCCATGAGACTTTTGACTTCAGAAGCTAGGATTGATTCAAACCGACTTCGCACAGGATTTATCAGCCAGGAAGACTGGCAAAATGCCACGGATGCCGCAGGCGTCTTAAATGACATGCCCATATTCATAGATGATTCCCCCAACTTAACCGTCATGGATGTCCGGGCCAAGGTCAGAAAACTCTACCAGAAACACGGAGAACTCGGCCTTGTTATCATTGATTATCTTCAATTAATGAAAGCTCCCTTTCGCTCGGACAGAAGAGACCTTGAAATTGCAGAAATATCCCGATCCCTCAAAGCCCTTGCCAAGGAGTTGAACATTCCGGTCATTGCTCTGTCCCAGCTTAACCGTATGCTGGAGCAACGAGCAGACAAACGCCCCATGATGTCAGATCTTCGTGAATCAGGCGCCCTTGAGCAGGATGCAGATATCATCGCCTTTATTTATCGGGATGAGGTTTACAACAAAGAGCCGGACAATCCAAAAAAAGGAATGGCTGAGATCATTGTTGCCAAGAACAGAAACGGCGCCACAGGCGTCGCAATGATGACGTTCATCGGTCAATTCACCCGATTTGAAGAACTGGCAGCGGACGCATACCAGGATTTTGAATGAAAAAAATAGTTTATGGCAGCACGGCAGGCCTTAGAAACACCCAGATCAAACTCATTGAAGACCTGTACACCCTAAAATCATCCCCTGAATTTATCATCTCTCCGGACATTGCCACCCAATTGGTTTCCATCAGTCATGAAATCCGTCGTCAAATCGGCCTGATGATCAACCGAAATGGAAAAATCGTCTATGTCATTGCAGGAGACCCCCAGAAAATTGTTATCCCGGTCATTTCAGACTACCTGGCAGGTCCCGGACGTCTGAAAGGACTGAGGTGCATCCATACCCATTTAGCGGAAGAAGAGCTGACCCGGGATGACCTCACCGACCTTGCCCTGTTGCGCCTGGATTATATCACCGCCATCTGCATCAGGCCCGAAGGAACACCAGGACATGTTTATTCTGCCCATATCCTGCCCAATGAAACCGAAGAACCCTACCAGATACTGCCCAGAACCACCATCGACTACATGGACATTGATTGCCAGGCACAGATTCATGCCCTGGAACTGGAATTATCCCAGAAGAATGCGTTGCACAGCCCAAAGACCGGCCAGGAAAATGCATTTTTAATCAATGCCACCACCACCAACCCCAGGGAGGCCTATGCCTCATTTGAGGAGCTAAAAGAGCTGTGCAAGACAAGCCGGATCAAGGTGATTGGAAGTGCGATTCAGCGCAGGAAACAAATTGATGCCAAGTTTGTCGTGGGTAAAGGCAAATTGTCTACCCTTGTCATCCAGGCGATCCAGAGCCATGCCACCATGTTGATTTTTGACCGGGAGTTAACCCCCTCACAGATCCGATCCATTACCGATTTTGTGGAAATGAAGGTCATTGACAGAACCCAGTTGATCCTGGATATTTTTGCAAAACAAGCCAAATCCAGGGACGGCAAATTCCAGGTGGAACTAGCCCAGATGGAATATCTGTTGCCCCGGCTTATCACCCGGAATACGGCCATGTCACGCCTAACGGGTGGCATCGGCGGCAGGGGCCCCGGAGAAACTAAACTTGAAATCAACCGACGCAGAGTCCGGGATCGGATTTCCCGGTTGAAAAAAGAGATCGTTCAAATCAGAAAGCAGAGAACCCAGCAAAAAGCCAAACGGAAACGAAAAGACCTGCCCATTATCTCCATTGTGGGATACACAAATGCTGGCAAATCCACCCTGCTCAACACCCTGACCCAGAGCAATATTATTGCAGCCAACCGTCTTTTTGCCACCCTGGATCCCTCTTCAAGGCGATTGCGCTTCCCACGGGACACGGAAGTCATTATTACGGACACCGTTGGGTTTATTCAGAACCTTCCCAAGGAACTAATGGAAGCATTCCATGCCACCTTGGAAGAACTATCCGAGGCCAATATCATCCTGCATGTGGTTGATATCAGCAACCCAAGATATAAACAGCAAAAAGAATCCGTTGAAAAAATTCTAACACAACTTGAGCTTGATAAAATTCCCACCCTGTATGTTTTCAACAAACTGGACCAGGTTGACCTGGATAATTTTGATGATCGTTGGCTGTTAAATCAAGGAATTACGGTGTCAGCCAACCAAAAACAAACCCTGATCCCCCTGGTTGAAAAATTAGAATCAATGGTGCTCATTTAAGTACATTTTTTGATCAATGAGTATCTAAATATATAAAAATTGAATATGGAAATTACATGAAAATAAAAGATTTGAGTCAGATAGTCTTCCCCCAAAAAGAGAAAAAAGATGCGCTTGATACACCGGATTGTTTTGGTGAATATAATAAAAAGAACAAACTATGCTCAACCTATTGTTCGATTTCGATCAAATGTTGTGTGATGCGGACCCGGCATCCGAAAATAGATATTCTTGAAAAATTATTGCTTCACAATGACTATGCTGTCAAACCCAATTAAAAAGCCATCACAAAACAAGCCTTAAAGAAATATTTTCCCGGGATTTAAAATATTATCTGGATCAAACACCTGTTTTATCCCCTTCATAATTTCAAGTTCAAGCGTGCCGATTTCCCTGGGAAGATATTTCATCTTTGTGATACCTACCCCATGTTCGCCAGTAATGGTACCGCCTAATTCAAGCGTCGCGTTGAATAATTCATCCACCGCTTTTTCAGCCCTTTTTTCCTGGTCCTTATCCTTTTTATCGTACATGATGTTGCAATGGATATTACCGTCACCTGCATGGCCGAAGCTGACAACGGT
>CAXHYW010000647.1:0-3079 GCA_964021475.1 uncultured Desulfobacteraceae bacterium
CGAGATCTACACATAGGGGCACACTCTTTCCCTACACTACGCTCTTCCGATCTTTAATTAATCGTTTGCCACAGATCAAACCTGATCCTATGTTCACACGGCGGGTTATGAACTCTGTGGCCGATACTTCCCTGTGGAATCGTTTGCCGGGCAAACTTTTAAAGCTGTTCCCCGTTCCCTCAGCCACGATAGCTATGATAATCGTTGGTCTTTTAACCGGAACTCTTTTGGGTAATTTGTTGATTCAAAATCCTTCTTTTCCTTCAGACCATTCTTCACCCAATTATTCCGGCCGGGAAATTACGCTGGCATCCTTAACAGTATTCGATGCAATACCCAAGGGTTCAATAGCCGATGGATATTTTAATATGATAGCCACAAATATGGAGCATTAATATGAAAAATAACCTGATTATATCACTGTTGATTTTATCATTGGCAATGAACGTGGCTGTTTTGAGTGTTGTTGGATATAACTTTTATTATCATAGTCATCAGCCATTGCCCGTCAGGAGCTTATCAACCCAGAAGAATCATCATTTTTACCAGACACTGGGACTCACACCGGAGCAGCAGATAAGGATGGAACCTATGGCCACTTTGTTTCATCATCAGCTTGGAGTGCTTTATTCAACCATAAAAACAAAGAAAGATTTGCTTGTTAAACTTTTATCTCAAAAAAATATTGACCAAACCCAAATTGACCGATTGCAAAAACAGATCGCTGCAATTCAAGATAACATCCAAAGGATAGTGATATCCCACCTTCTTGATGTCAAACTTATTTTGAATGAAAATCAGCAGGAACGGTTTTTTGCACTCCTGCATAAAAGTATGAACACAGAACAATGTTTTTTCCTTAACAATGGAGACCAATGATGAATTTAATATATCTGGGAAAAGAATTATACCATCGAAAGAGAAGAACACTTATGGCCGTATTCAGTCTTGCCGTGGGCATTGCTATATTGATCACCATCAATGCTCTTTCAAAGGCGTATACTGAAGCTGCCAGAATGCCCTTAAAAGAAATTGATGCCGACATGATAGTACAACGAGCCGGTAATGTACCCGAAAACCTTGTCGGGCCTGTTTTTGCCTGTTCTGCTGTTACCATTAAAAAAGATGAGGTGGATCAAATCCGACGGTTGCAGGGGATACAGGGGTTTGGCCAGGCTCTGCTGCTCTGGGTGTTTGATGCGAATCGTTTTACCATCGTTCTGGGGTTTGACCCTGATAATCCTGTCGGGCCTGGAACTTTACGCACCCAGGTGACCCAGGGAACGTTTTTGGAAAAGGGGAAAAATCAGGCTCTTGCAGAGGTTTCTTATGCTAATAATTATAACATCCAAACCGGAGATAACGTGACCGTGGGGGGAAAGGTTTATCAAATTTCAGGCATTGTAGATGCCTCTCGGGCTACCAAAATTGCCGTAGCCAATATCTATCTTGATATGGATGATGCACAAAGGATGGCCAAAGAATCCGAACAAGTACAAAATGTTTCACCCTTTGAATCAACTGATGCTAATATTTTGTTTATCAAATCAAATCCTGAACAAATTGATGAGTTGGCCCGTTCAATTAAAAGTATTATGGGAGAAAAAATCAGTATCACTACCCCTGCTTCTTTTCTCAAACACCTGGGAACTCTTTTTGCACTTTCAGATAAATTTTCTCTGGCAACATCTCTGATTGCCCTTATCATTACTATTTTGATCGTAGTGAAAACCATGGCAGGAAACCTTGCAGAAAGAGCAAACGAAATAGGTGTCCTCAAGGCAGTGGGTTGGTCAAATAAAGATGTGGTCGGTCAACTTTTAGGAGAATCCATTATTCAATGTCTGGCAGGTGGAATACTTGGATTGATATTCTCTCTTATAGCCGCATCCATGTTAGGGCTCATTCAAGTCAGCATTCCCATTCCCTGGGAGATGAGTCCCACCCCCCATTTTCTCCCGGGTGGAGGTAACCCGGTTTTTAAAACGCTTCAATTACCTGTAACTATATCATGGCGTCTGGCTGCCTTTTCCATCATATTGTCCACAACCATAGGTGCTGTAACCGGTGGGCTGCTGAGCCGGCATATTTCACGCATAAAACCCTCGGAGGTACTTAAGAATGAATAATATTTTAACCGCAGCAAACCTTAGCAAAAGTTTTGACTCTTTACAGGTCGTTAAAGACGTCTCTTTAACAATACAAAAAGGAGAATTTGTCTCTCTTGTGGGAAAATCCGGAAGTGGAAAGACAACTCTTTTGTCCATTCTTTCAGGACTTGAGCAACCGACAAAAGGAACAGTCAGCATCAACGGCACATCAATTACCGATTCTTCTGAAAATGAACTGGCATTGTTCCGCCGTGAAAAAGTTGGTTTTGTTTTTCAATCATTTCATCTTATCCCAACCCTTTCTGCCTGGGAAAATGTTGCCTTGCCCCTTTTCCCGATAAAAATGGACAATGAAATACGAAAAAAAAGAGCAATGAAACTGCTTAGCCAAATGGAGATAGACCACAGGGCTGACCACAGGCCTTCGACCCTTTCCGGGGGAGAAAAACAACGGGTGGCTATTGCCAGAGCTTTGGTCAACCGCCCTGAAATTATTTTTGCAGATGAACCCACTGGAAACCTGGATTCTGAAACCAGTGGGGCGATAATGAATATTTTAAAACATCTTCATGAGAAAAATGGAATGTCCATACTGATCGTAACCCATGATCAGGATTTAGCAGCATCCACTGATCGTATCATTCACATGAAAGATGGAAAGGTTGTATCATGAAAACTAATATTTTCTTTTTTATTATAATAGCTCTCTTAATCGTCAGTCCATCAAGTTCTTTTTCCAAAGAGCCGGTTCATGTTGATGTACTTTACATGGAGCATGGTCCCATGCAGCCTATTTTAAGAGAGTTGCGTACTCTATTCCCTGAATACGAGGATAAATTGACAGTATCCTGGTATGATTTTGAAAGCAAAGAGGGGATTGATTTTAAAGCCAAAATGGGAATAACACAACACATCCCCATGATAGATCGGAAGAGCACACGTCTGAACTCCAGTCACTCCGGAGAATC
>CAXHYW010000648.1:0-3075 GCA_964021475.1 uncultured Desulfobacteraceae bacterium
CTGTCCCAGCTTTGTATCCTCCAGTTTTTCGATGCCGAGTAATACAACCGTCAGCGGGTTGTTCAGCTCGTGACTAACCGCTCCCGCCATTTCGAGAATGGCTCTTAATTTATCTTTCTCCTGGTGTTCCTTTGCAATCTGTTTTTGCTTGGTAATATCCATGAAATATCCCAGAGTTGCCCGGGTCCCCTCGTGTTTCACGCAGGTAACCGTCTCCATCACCCATTTCACCTGGCCCTTGCCGTCCACAACGCAAAATTCATAGGGGGTGGTTCTTTGCCCGGTCAGCATCCGCATTGCATTCTCCTTTACGTGACCTCTGTCATCCACATGCACAAGATCCAAAGACGGCGTGCCGATCAGTTCCTCTTTTGTATAACCTGTAATCCTGCAAAATTCTGGATTCACATATTTGAATCGATGTTCCTGCAGGATGTAACTGCCGATCAGTGCATTGTTGCGGCTGTGTTCGAGTTCATCTTCGGCCTGTTTCTTTTGCGTATTGTCCCGTATTATGCCTTCTATGGCCACCGCCCTGTTTTGGCTATCCCGGACCACCGACCACCGGTCATGCATCCATCGAGTTGTTCCGTCAGAATTAATGTAGCGGTATTCAGCTTCTCTCTGTGTCCCCCCAGACTCCAGGGTATTTTCCCTTGCGGCCCTGAGTTTTTCGGCGTCTTCCGGGTGGATGTGCAGTGCAGCACTGTAAGAGGATAATATGGTTCGCCCCCCTTCCTCTACCTCATACATGTCCCGGAACCGCTTGTTAAAAAAGGGAAAGGTTTTGGATTCAATATCAAAAAGGTAGATGGCATCCTGGGAAAAGTCGGCAAGCTGCTGGAAACTCTCTGATAATATCCTGATAATATCCCGGTCGCTGTTTTCAGGTTGAAAATCGTTAACACTCTCCAATTCCCGGATTCTGATTTCCAGTTCTTCATATGTCGGTTTTCTACTCATTCGGTTTTCCCCGAGAGCCCAGGGCCTCTTATATGATGATAAATATTGTCCGCGGGACTTATAGATATTTATGTCCAACTTTTATTTCATCTTTGGTCCTTATCACATTTTTTTGATTAATTCATGTACTTGTTTTTAGCTTTTGGAAAGTGGATTCTAGGCCAAAAAGTTGGAATGCAGCAGTTTTCGGTGGGTGAATATGAACATACCTGAAAAGGTATTCTGGAAAAATTTGAAAAACCGAGCTCTACACGTTATAGGGCTCACTTAATAGATATAAAGAATCGCACCCATCCTCGCCTCAATATTTATGGTTGTTTTTAGTTGGTATTAGTTAGTTTATTCTATGCTTTTCATTTATTGAATACATGATTGACAAAAACTAACCAATATTATAGTCCTTTCGACTGTTGAACTATTTTGTGACTAAAAAAGGGAAAGTCAAATCTTTCCCTTATCACAACTAACATGAATGAAAGGAAAATTTAAGATGAAACAATTAATGGTTATGGTTGCCGCTCTGGCAATGGTTACGGGATCTGCTTATGGAGCGGATTGGAACTTCTACGGGTCTGCTCGTATCACAACTTTTTATACACAAACGGAGACTATTGATAGTGGTGCGTCAAATGACAACCAATATGAACAAAAACTCCAAAGCAATTCCCGCATCGGTGCCAAGGTAAAAGTCAATGATGAGTTGACGGCACGTTTTGAATATGGTGCCAGCAAAGGAAATGCCAATATTCGTTTGCTTTATGGTGCATGGAATTTTGGTGGTGGTACATTGGTCATCGGCCAGGATTATTCTCCCCTTAACTGGTTTCACTCTCATCAGGCCTTTGACTCAGACGCCAGTCTGTATCGCTATGGTGGCGTATACTCTGGTCGTGCTGCTCAGCTGAAACTAAAATTTGGTGGTTTTCAGGTCGCACTTATTCCTGCCAGTAATTCCGTTACAGGCGTTACACCTACTTCTGTCGAAACGAAACTCCCCGCAATTGAGGCCAGTTATGTTTTCAAGTTAGATAAAATTGCCCTGAAACTCGGCGGTGGATACCAGACATTTGAAAGTGGGCTTGGTGGTGGAAATGAAGAAACCATTAGCTCTTATGTGCTTGCTGTTGGTGCCAAAGGTACATTTGGTAATTTCTACACCGCAGCTCATATTTATGGTGGTAGGAATGGCGGTAACCTTATTTCCATGGATACCAACGGAAGTCGCACTTGGTCAGCTCAAGGCATTGCTAACCTGACCCCTACTCAGGTTCAGGACAATGACGTTTTGGGAGGAGTAATCGTTGCAGGATGGGTCCTCAACGACATGTTTACCTTTGAAGCTGGCTATGGCTACGCAAGAGAAGAGCTGGACATTGATGGTTCAACAAAAGACGAAGTTTTATCTTACTATTTGCAGTCCTCTATCGTTTTGGCTCCTGGTGTACTCATTGTCCCTGAAATTGGCAGGCTTAATGCGAAGGAAAGCGGACAAACTGACATTACATACGGTGGCATTAAATGGCAAATCAACTTCTAACTTATCCTCTCTAAACTATTGAAAAGTGATTTGGCTCTGCAAGATGGCAATGCTAATTCTCTGTTAGAGACTCGTAATTATTAATTAACTAAGTAAAAAGGACAAAAAATGAAGAATCGATTAATTTTTTGTATTGTTATAATTTTTTGTACAATCGGCATTTGTATAGGTTCTGCAACCTGGGCTTCGGAAAAGTCTCTCATGATGGCAACCACAACAAGTACCGATAATACAGGCCTTTTGGATTATCTAATTCCCCATTTCATAAAAGACACCGGTATCACCTTAAAATGGACTGCCACAGGAACCGGCAAATCACTAAAACTTGGCCAGAACTGTGATGTTGATGTTCTCCTGGTCCATGCACCGCCTGCAGAAAAAAAATATATTGCAGCAGGCTTTGGAAAAGACAGAAGAGAGGTCATGTACAATGATTTTGTTATCATCGGCCCTGAAAATGATCCGGCTGGCATCAAAGGAAAAAGCATATCAGATGCCTTGGCCGCCGTTAAAAACAAGCAGGCCATGTTCATGAGCCGGGGGGATGATTCGGGCACAAACAAAAAGGAAAAACT
>CAXHYW010000649.1:0-3074 GCA_964021475.1 uncultured Desulfobacteraceae bacterium
TACACATAGCGGCACACTCTTTCCCTACACGACGCTCTTCCGATCTGGAACTGGTACCTCCCCCGGGTAAAGAGCTTTGATAAATGAGACAATGTTATCAAACATTATAAATATCTGTCTTAAACAGTGATAAGTTTTTGGGATCTAAATACCATTCAATGCAACGTTCAAGTCCTTTTTTAAAGCCTTTGATTCCCGGATATTTCGGTTGCCAGCCCGTTAACTTCTTTATTTTGCTGTTGTCTGCCCAAAGTCGGTTGACTTCGCTTTTTGTGGGCCTTAACCTCGCCTCATCCGACAGGATTTCAATCTTGGCGTCCATGAGTTGGGCAATGATTTTTGCGGTATCTCCTATGGATACCTCGTAATTATTGCCCGCATTCATTGTTTGTCCGATGGTTTTGTCTGATTCTGCAATTTTGATAAAGGCCTCTGTGATATCATCCACAAAATTAAAATCTCTGGTGGGGCTGAGGGCGCCTAATTTGATTTTTTGGTTTCCCGTGGCAATCTGGGTGATGAGGGTCGGAATGACGGCACGAAGAGACTGCCTGGGGCCATAGGTGTTAAAGGGGCGGATGGTTGCAACCGGTGTGTCAAATGAGGCGAAATATGACCCGGCAATTTGGTCTGCACCAATCTTTGAGGCGGAATAGGGGGATTGCCCTTGCAGGGGATGTTCTTCGGTAATGGGGACAAACTGGGCAGTGCCATAAACTTCGCTGGTTGAGGTGTGTATTACTTTTTCAATATGATGGGTTCTGGCAGCCTCCATGATATTTAAGGTGCCTTTGATATTGGTATCAATATAGGTGGTTGGTGAATGGTATGAATAGGGGATGGCGATGAGTGCTGCCAAATGAAAAATGATATCACAGTCCCTGGCTGCGGTGTTGACACCAAAGGGGTCGCGAATATCTCCGGCAAAAACCTCTACCTGGGTTTTTATCTCTTGGGGGGAGTGATCCAGCCATCCCCAGGAATTAAAGGAATTATAAAGGACAAAGGCCTTTACCTGGCACCCTTTTTTAACAAGTTTTTCCGTGAGGTGGGAACCGATAAATCCGTCGGCACCGGTGATTAAAATTTTCTTGTTTCTAAGATCCATATCATTTCAGTCTCAAATTATATCCATTGTGTTTAAGTTTTGGGAATATTGTGCCGAAAAATTAGTGTAATGACAAGCCTTTATATAACTAAAAGATACGAGTGTTTATAAATGTATATTACAAAGAACGCGTCTTTTTTATCCGTGACATGGGATGGGGAAGTCCCCAGTCTTGAAAAATCCGGGAATAGATCTGTTTCAGGGTTTCAGGATTTGTGCCCAGGGCCAGGAGTACCTCCGGGATTGTGTCACATTGCTGGAGAGCAAGACAGTCGGAATCCTGAAAAATATGGGAGTCCTCCTCAAAAAACCAAAACGGATAAATTCTGCAAAAATGGGGCCGGATCTCCTTGGGCAAAATACACCCGTTGATGCTCAGAAGGGCGCAGGCATTGTTCGGGGTTTTGAGTTCATAGTGGTTCCCGTTTTCAGGGAATGCTTTAAAAATCGATTTTTCCATGTTGGGAAATAGATTTAACATCTGATGGATGTAAAACGTTGAATTGGCTTTGGTTTTAAATATATCTTTTCCTTTTGTGTCCCCCAGAAAGATGAGAATTCGTTCAACTTCAGCTTCAGAAACGGGGGGAATCATCATCTTTTCAAAATTCTCAGATCTTACAGCACAGCAGGATGTACCATTCGAATTGCACTGGCGGCATATGTCTATTGTCAAGATTACCCCTTTTTCATGATATGTTTACAAATTTTACTGCAAGCCGGAAAAAATTACCACTCCCTGTCCATGATTTACCTAATAAAAATAGAAAAGCAATTTTGATGCCATAAATACAGTCATGACTTTTTGACGGTGTTCTGATATTTATTCATGGTTCTGCACAAATGGTTTCAGAGACACAGTCAATAATTGAAAATTAACAATGAAGCGGAATAATTATTGCATTCTTAAATTTAAAGATAAGAATGGCTTGATCATGTGTATCAGGGGGAATTTAATGGTTTGCATTGAACCAAGGAACGATAATGATCGTAATTATATGTGATGCAACTAAAGACATTGGTTATGGTCATCTGAAAAGATGTCTGGCGCTGGCATTTTTCTATCGCAAGCTGGGTCTCCGGGTGATCTTTTTGATGAGATATAGGTCGGCTGTTGTGAAAAATCTTCTAGGGCAGCATGGTATTGGCCTGGTTGTCCGATCTGATCATGGTAAATGCTTATTGTATCTGTTTGAAAAAAAAGATCAAATCAAGCTTGTCATCATTGATCATTATGAAATTGGTACCGGTTTTGAAAAATCTATTTTTAACCTGTTACCAGTGTTGGTCATTGATGATTTATGCAGATCCCACTGGTGCGATCTGCTGGTTGATCAAACCATCAACAGAACGGTTCAGCAATATGATAAAAAATTAAAGGATACTTCAACCAGAACCTTGTTGGGGATCGGGTATACATTGATTGATCCTGTTTACCGGACCATAAAAACCAATCAAGACAAACGCAATATTTTGATCACTTTCGGGGCGACGGATTCTGAAGGGGCTGTGTTAAAGGTTCTGGAAATTCTGGAAAATACAATGGGGGATGCAGGACTGATTTTCCATGTACCCTTGTCTTCCATGTCTTTTTGTCTGGATTCGTTTTTAAAATTGATATCTAAATCCAATCTGGATATCCGATTGTATCAGGACTTACCCGACCTTTGTTCCTTATATGAAAAATGCGGTATCGCCATCGGAGCGCCTGGCACCAGTGTATTGGAACGGATTTTTTGCGGCTTGATTAATCTGACGGTTGTTGTGGCTGAAAATCAAAAGGAAGTCGGAGAGAATCTTGCCGATCAAGGATTGACAATCTGTTTGGGCAATATTCAAACACTTGATGCTGAAAAACTTACCCGGAAACTGAAACAAATGATAGAAATTCCGACATATGGGGCTGAACTGCAAAAAAGAAGATCGGAAGAGCGTCGTGTAGGGAAAGAGTGTGCCTCTATGTGTA
>CAXHYW010000650.1:0-3069 GCA_964021475.1 uncultured Desulfobacteraceae bacterium
CCAAGGTGTTTGCGCCCGGGTTGCGTCTGGGATTTTATGCAGCCCCCAAATTTTTACGTGAATGGCTGGTCCTGGTCAAACAGGGAGTGGACCTTCACACCTCCACCTTTAATCAGGCCCTGGCAGCCGAATACCTGGCCGGCGGCCACCTGGAAAGCCATCTGCCCCGGATATTAGAGATTTATAAGCCCCGGCAACAGGCCATGCTCGCAGCCTTGGCCCGACTGCTTCCCAAAGATTTTTCCTGTGCGCCGTCAGATGGGGGAATGTTTTTATGGGTAACAGGGCCCAAAGGATTTAAAGCGTTGACACTCTATGACAAGGCCATTGAAAACGGGGTGGCCTTTGTGCCGGGACAGTTTTTTTATACCAATCCGGAAGAGGGGATTGAAACCATGCGGCTGAACTATACCATGGCCGATGAAGCCACAATTGAAAAAGGAATAGAAAAGCTAACCGCTGCCATCCGGGCAGTCCGGGAATAGGGTATACCCCTATCCGATTGGCAATTTCGCTGGCAAATTTGCCAATTCCCTTGGCAGGTACACCTCAAGGTGATGTTGCTTCAAAAAATCTTGAAACCCGATCAAGTTTTCCTTGCTGTATTCCATGTGAACGGCCTGGTATTCACAATTATTCAGACAGCCAAAGCAAAGGACACAGATAGCTGTGTCCACCGTATAGCTGTCAAGATCAATGGCATTGACGGGGCATTTTTCGACACAGGCACCACATTGGACACAATTTTCTTCGATAAGTGAATGGTTCTTCACCAGGATTTTGGTCCACCACTCAAGATCAAGGAAGGTGTAAGACTCCCTCAGGGTGAGTTTTTTAACAAACACCTGGGATTGGTTTGCCTTAATTTGCGACAGGATCACACTTGCATAGTCCCGAACCGATTCAAAGGTCTGCTCATCGGGCAGATGTCTGGCATTCCATGTTTTTTCATCTACATTGTCCTTTGACCAGGCCATTGGAAATGAACTGATACTTTGGAAGGATTTGCCTGCCACAGGCACCCCATTTTTTTCAGACAACAGCTGAAGAATGGAATAATTCGCATTGTCCTGGTTGCCTTCCGGCCCTCCGAATGTCACGAAGGATGCCACGGGAATCCCCTTCAAATCAGGCAATGAACGGATAAAGTCTTTAACATATACGGGAATATCGTAATAGAAAACAGGTGCACCCAACACCAGAAGATCAAAATCACTAATCTTTTCTCGTTGAAAATCCCTTAAATCAAAAGATTCAACCATCATCCCGCTTTGGGCCAATGCGTTTGCAAGCACCCTCCCGCACCGATTGGTGTTACCTGTCTGGCTATACCATAACACAAGGGCACGCCCTCTCTTTCCTGATTTCATAGGAACCTTGGCCTTTGTGGTGGCCATGGTCACACAAGCTGGCAGGGGCGTGATGGATACAACAGCACCTGCCAGCAGACTTTTTTTTATGAAGATTCTTCGGGTGTTCAATAGTCTCAATCCTTTTTAAAATTGAAGTCAACCTTACGCTTTTTTTAGGCAAAAAAAAACAATTTAGATAAAACCGTTGCCTGAAATCCTCATCAATACCTGTTGCAACCCTTTCAATTTGAGAACCCCATTTTGGAACTCCGTTTTGGAACCCCATTTTGAAATCTGATAAGATTTTTCTTGTTAAAAAACAGAATAATTAATAGTGTTGGTGCAATGGTCACCCTAATTTTCCCAATTATATTATGAAAATACAACCGATTGACAGGGCACTCGCCCTTAAAAATTTGATCGGGCATGCCCGCATGGCCTATATTGAGGCAGATATTAATTTGCGGATCACCTCTTGGAATCAGGGAGCCGAAGAGCTATTTGGGTATTCAGAAATCATGGCAATCGGATATTTTTTAGACCAACGAATTCCCATGGGCAAAGAAATGCTCAATAACTGCAAGCAGGCCCAAATGCAGTCTATTTCCTTTGACAATCCCCAGGGACAAAAAAGACAAAATAATATCACCTATGCCCCCATTCTTAATTTAAACCATGAAAAAATTGGTATTGCCCTTTTGGCAATAGATGTTGCCCCTATATTAAAAGATGGGGCTGACTTAGAAGAACAGAAACAATATATCCAAGAAATATACGGCTTCGCCCCCATTGGCATTTACCATGTCACCCTGGAAGGCAAAATAACCATGGCAAATTCCGAATACGCCTGGCTACTTGGGTATGAATCTTCAGATGCCGTTGTAAACAAAATAACCGATTTTCCCGCCCAGGTTTTTTTTGATCAGGAAAAAGCTGAAGAATTTATGTTTAACATTTTTGAGGCGGATCAGATTGTCCGGTTCAGATGCCGATTAAAACGCAAGGATAATTCTTATATCTGGGCATTATGCTATGCAAAGACCACCCGGAATAAATCCAATAAAATAAACGGGTTTCACGGATTCTCAATTGACATCAGCACCACCATTCGCACCGAAGAGGCATTGAAAGAAGCCAATGAAAAGCTAAAGATCATTTCCATGATAGACGGCCTGACCCAGATAGCCAACCGAAGAAAATTTGATGATTATATCGAATCCGAATGGCATCGGCATTTCCGGAATCAAACCCAATTATCCATGATCATTTGCGACATAGATTTTTTTAAATTTTATAATGACACCTATGGCCATCAGGCAGGGGATGTGTGTCTCCAAAAAGTTGCCCGCACCATCGAGGCCAGTTCCTATCGTTCAAGTGATCTTGTGGCCCGGTATGGCGGAGAGGAATTTGGTGTCATCCTGCCGGATACAAATTTTACCTCCGCAAAAATAATTGCAGAACGAATTCGAACCGCCGTAAAAAATCTTAAGATTGAACATAATCATTCCAAGATATCACCCCATCTCACGCTGAGTCTTGGTTTTTCCACCATTACCCCCGGGCCTGACAACTCTTTCGAAAATCTTGTGGCCCGTGCAGACCAAGCACTATATAAAGCAAAAGAGAACGGCAGAAACCAAAGCATTGGAAAACAATAAGACAGGAGACTATATGGCAGGTTCACCAGGGAAATTATTGAATAAGCTCATCCTCA
>CAXHYW010000651.1:0-3068 GCA_964021475.1 uncultured Desulfobacteraceae bacterium
ACGAAATGATCAGATCCACAAACCCGGGACCTTTACCATCCATCATTTCCACCAATCCCCGGTTAGAGAGCCGAAGTTCCCCAAGAACCACAAGCCCCATAAGACTCATGGTCATTTCAAAGGCCACATGGCCGCAGCCAATTTTTTGGAGTGCCGTTTCAATGGAAAGAATGCCAGCAGCGGTCACCTCAACGGATGAAAGACTCATCAGCCCAGCAAAGGGCAAAGGTAAAAGGGAAATGATCTGGTTATCCTGAACAACCACCAATCCGCCTCCCGAATCAATCAGGGCATTGGCAGCCAAACACATGGCATCATCATCTGTCCCCACCACCAGAAGGTTATGGCAGTCATGGGAAATCGTGGATGCATAGGCCGTCCCCGGCTTAAATCCTGTTCCGGAAACAAGTCCTAGGCCCCGGCTATTGTCTGCCCTGCCATCGGGCCTGTGCCGATAAAACATGGCGGCCTTGGCAATATCATTATCCGGATCGGCGTTTAAAACGCCGTTGATGACCGGCATCAGTGCTTGAGCTGACAGGGTATTCACCTGGCCAGGGATAAGTTTTATTACCCGGGCGCGCACGGTGTCTGTACAGGGGGCTGTCATCTGAAAATCCAAAGGTGTAATCCGATTATGATACATTGTATTTATGGCCCATTCCGGATATTGGAAAGCGGATATTGGCTTTACCATTTTCCCATTTTCAGCCACCTTTATCCCGTCACTGAACACCTGCTCAACCTTAAAATCGGTCAAATTATCAACCACCAGAATATCAGCCGCCCGCCCCGGGGTTAAGGATCCGATCCACCGGCTTTGCTCGAGCATTTGGGCGGCATTGATAGTAATCATCTGCAAGGCAACAATGGGGTTAAGTCCCAAACTGACCGCTTTTCGAAATACCCGGTCCAAATGTCCTTGTGTAACCAGGGTGGCCGAAGTGACATCATCGGTTACCATGGTGTAAAACCGCGTATCTGTTCCGGGATTCTCCGTCACCGCCGTAATAAGGTTGGGCAAATCCAGCCACGCGCTGCCATATCTTTGCTGAACATACATACCAAGCTCAGCCCTTGCACTGGCGCCTTGGGCGGTGGTGGTTTCATGGTCCGCCGTCATTCCAGATGCAATATAGGCATTTAGTCCGGCATTCAGATCTTCTCCGGCATAATGCCCGGTAAGCACCTTATTGGCCGCAAGGCCGTGACTTAAGATTTTGTGAACGGTTTCATCCCCATGGATAACCCCGGGAAAATTCATCTGCTCTCCTTGAAGGAAAGCGAGGCCTGATTCATAGGCCTGTTTCACCTGGGCAGGGCTGATAGTTGCCCCGGCATCCTCCATCCCTGGAAGGGAAGGCACACAGACGGGCATGGCCGTCAACACCTTGAGGGGAAGATCCTTTCGACTCTCCTCAAATAAAGTGACCGCGTCCATGCCAAGAACATTGGTCATTTCATGGATATCCGGACAGATAGTAGTGGTTCCGTGGGGTAAAACCCCGGCGGCAAAGGATCTTAAATCCACCATGGAACTTTCCACATGCATGTGGGAATCTATGAGCCCGGGACAAAGATATTTGCCACCCACATCAACCACCTGGGTATCAACACTTGTCATAACATGGGAGGCATCACCCACCAGTGCAATATAGCCTTTATAAACGGCTATATCACAATTTTCTCTGATCCTGGCAGTACACACATCCACCAATTTGCCCTTCCGAAAAATCAAATCAGCCGGTTTCTGTCCCATGGCAACGGCAGCCAGGTCACGGGTATTTGAATTATGGGCCGAACGAGACAGGAAGGAAGTCATAATTATTCTCCAAAAATAGATGATCAATGTGAATCAAAAAAATTAGTTTAAATTCCTTGCCAAAAACAAAGAAATTTTGTCTATTATAATAAGGATACGCGCTTTGTAAAGGTATGCGGGAAATGCCTATAAACCATTTCCTATCTCCTCCTGGCGTCGTGTCTGATGATACGTTATTTTTTTAGTTTAATAAAGAAATGAAAAAAGGTAGAATCCAAAAAAATAAGGGTTTCCCTGATTGGTTTTTCCGAGTTTATTTATTATGGAAAGAGTCTCTTTTTTCCATAATAACTTCAGGTAATGGATAAAACGGAGCTATTTTTTCCTCCATTTTTCAAAACGAATTCTAATTACCTTATTCAAAATAATTGTTAAACGAATATTATTCAACTATTTCCAGGATGGCTCTTTTTTGTGTTTTTGCAGATGCGCATGATAAAATAGTTCGCATAGCCTGGGCTGTTTTGCCTTTTTTGCCAATGACTTTTCCAATATCTTCTTTTGCAACTTGTAATTCCAGAACAAGGGTCTGCTGAGTCGTGATTTCCTGAACAACAACTTGATCTTGATTATCAACCAAAGCTTGAGCAATGCGCTTAATCAACTCTTTCATAACATGTTCTCCATTTTATCTGTACGTGGATAGAAGAAAATACAATATAGAAAAATAATTAAATAATTAAAATCAATAGCATGTAAGCTCTTTATATCATAAAAATAGGGATGCGAGACAAATAAATTTCAAAAAATGAATTTCTATATGAGAAATGGAACAATTCAAGTATTCAAAACGCCATTATTTATATTGGATAGAAATATTTTATGTTCAGATCTTAAGGGGGAAAGACGGTCTATGGATAATGGTAATATTTTAATCAAGACCACGGAGTTCATTAATCTAATCATTCAAAAGCCCGGTAAATATTATCTGACTTATGGCTTCAAAGATTTGGCGAATATCAGGACTGACTGCCCCCTTTTGCTTTTTTAGCAATGCCGGAAATTTCTGGAACGCATTTTCAGCAGGAACCTGTCCATCAATCAGTAGAGAGGATATGCCGTGTGCCGTTACCCAGAGAGTGTTTGCAACTACAATGGGATCGAATGATTTTTTCATACTTCTTGACAAAATATCAAGATTTCAGTCATAAATGATACCTGCCCTTCGCAAGGGAATTTTCTGATACAATTTTAATGGAGGTTGTTATGATTCGGTTTAGCGCGATCTGTTTTCTTATTTTGTTTT
>CAXHYW010000652.1:0-3065 GCA_964021475.1 uncultured Desulfobacteraceae bacterium
CGTTGAATTCTTCCGAAAAAATGCCCTTGTCCCGATCTTGGAAAATACTGTTATCTTTGCCCAATTTTTTTAGAGGAAAATATAAGAATTGAGAGTCCTCAATTTTTTTTCCCGGGATGCATTCCAGCATTGCCACAGTTCGTTCCCGAAGGGTTGCATCAGATTTGTTCATAATTATTCACAGACATGTGCCATCGCTGTTCAGACTTTGAAAATCATTTTTGATAGTGTCGGTCATCGGCTCCGTTTCAATTGTCAGTATTTCCGTATAATGGTAAAAACGTTTTTCTAACTGCATTTAATGTGCCAAACTTAATCGAGTGCATGATATTAAAAATAGATTATAAAAACAGACGGTTGACTTGGTGGACCCGGGCGTTTTCATGAAGCGCCCAGCCTGCCAAAATGACCTGTAACGCTTAAATCTTTTCGGTGTCTGCCAAAATGGCACCCCTGAAATCAGAGGTTCGGGCGATAATCATGCCAAAATGGCACTATAATCTATGGATGGGATATGGGAGAAAGTTATTTTTTAGGCAGGGGTATGATCAGACGGAAGGTGCTTCCCTGGTCCAGCTCACTTTCCACTTCAATTTTACCCCCAAGGGAGGTGATCAGGTTATGACATAAGGACAGTCCGATCCCGGTTCCCTCTTTGGATGTCTTGGTTGAAAAAAAAGGATCAAAGGCCCGGGACATGGTTTTGGTATCCATTCCGCAGCCATTGTCGCTCACATCAATGACCAGGTTATTTTGTTCATTTTGATAAACGGATAGTTTTACAAATGAATCGGGCTTGTCACATGACTGGGCGGCATTGATAATAAGATTTATGACGGCAATTTCAAGAATTTCAGGTGATGTCTCAATGGGCACCAGGTTTTCGGGAAAGGTCATTTCAAATGTTTTGACCTGCTTGATTATTTCTCCCTGGGTCATCTCCACACACCCCTGGATCAGTTTTTTGATATCCACAAGTCCATATTCCACATCGGTTTTCATGTGTACAAATTTACGAAGGTTTGTCACAATTTTATTGATGCGAAGGGAGCCGTTTTCAATATTGTCCGTCAGTTTGAGCAGGTCTTTTCTGAAATCTGGATAGTTCATATTAAATATTTCAAACTTGGGATGGGTCTTTGCATGGGTATCTATGATGGGGAGGATGGCATTTAAATACTCTTTTAAGATGGGGATGTTAAAGCTGATAAAATTGTTGGGGTTGTTGATTTCATGGGCCATTCCTGATACCAGAAACCCAAGGGAGGCCAGCTTTTCATTCTGGATTGCCTGACGTTCCATGATTTTTCTTTCGGTAATATCTTGAAAAATTCCCTGAATTTCAGGAGCCGTTCCATTGGCATCTGATGTTGCCGTGGCAATAAACCGGATATCCCTGATAGACCCTTTTTTACAAACAATTCGGTATTCATTGTCAATGGGCGTATGGTTTTTGAAAATAGATTCTATATCCTGTTCAAATCGGTCAATGTCCTTTGAGAAAAACTGATCTCGCAGAAATTGGTAATCCATGCGTATTTCGCCCGGTATATATCCAAATAGTCGGTATAATCCTTCGGAGCAATTGAGTATTTCCCCGTTTAAAGAGGTGAAAAAGCTTCCCATGTTTGCAATTTGCTGGGCGGTTCTTAAATGGTTTTCTTTGCTTACAGAATCTTCCTGGGCCCTTTTGCGTTCTTTTATTTCATTTCGCAATTGACGGTTGATATTTCTCAGCTGATTTTCGGTTTCTTTAATTCTAACCATGGCTTTGATCCTGGCCAGAAGCACATCCGTTGTAACCGGCTTGTAAAGGTAATCGTCGGCACCGGATTCAAGACCATAGTTTCGGTGTCCCCTGGTTGTCATCATTCCGGTGCAGATAATAACAAACATGTGCTGGAATTGTTTTTTGGACCGGATGATGGACAGAATATCAAACCCACTCATATCCGGAAGGCTGATGTCCAGCAACACAATGTCAGGGGAAAAACAAGTCAGTTTGCCAATGGCATCAGACCCATTGGGTGATTTTTCCACTTGATACCCTTGCCGGGTTAAAATTTTGGCATATGTTTCTAAAATTGCCAGTTCATCTTCGACAATCAGTATTTTAATTTGTGCGGCCATGGTGTCTTTGTCCTGTTATAATAGAGGTGTGGCTTTCTCTTTTCTTTGAAGCAACGCTAGGAAAGGTTGTAGGAGGTAAGCTTTCGTCTCAGGGTGTTCAGACCGATTCCAAGGAGGATTGCCGTTTTTGATTTGTTATGATTTGTCTGGTCATACACCGAAAGGATATGTTCTTTTTCCACCTGGGATAGGGGGGGGATTTCCTTGCTTTTTTCCAGGAAAATGGAGTTGTCGGTTTTTGTTCTGAATTGTTCCGGCAAATGGCCGGGGAGGATGGTTTGCCCCAGGGAAAGGTTGAACGCTGACTGGATGATGGATTTGAGCTCCCGGATATTGCCGGGATAGGAATAGGCCTTTAAAAGGGACGCCGTTTCCGGGTGGAGTTTGATGGGGGTTGATTTGCCGCTCAATTGTTTTAAAAAATGGGCCGTTAGTAACCCAATATCTTCTGGTCTCTCTTTGAGAGCGGGAAGGTGGAGCCAGGCACCTTTTAACCGGTAATAAAGGTCCTTGCGGAACTGATTTTTGGCCACCAGTTCTTCGATGTTTTCGTTGGTGGCGGCAATGAACCGGATGTCTGTTTTAATGGGTTGATCTGTTCCAATGGGAATGTGTTCTCCCTCCTGGAGAACTCTGAGCAGTCGCCCTTGGAGTTCCAGGGCAAGGGAACCGATTTCATCTAAGAAAAGTGAGCCTTTGTCCGTTGTGGTAAGATATCCAGACCTTTTTGTCTGGGCTCCGGTAAAGGCTCCCTTGGTATGACCGAAAAACTCGGCATCAAAAAGGGTGGGAGACATGGATGCCATATTAATGGCCGAGAAGGTGGCACAAGACCTGGGGCTTGCCCCGTGGATGGACCGGGCAAGCAGTTCCTTGCCGGTACCGCTTTCTCCTGTGATCAGAACCGGAACCTTGCTTCCGGCATGGAGTTGTGC